>JAUVIJ010000172.1 GCA_030592835.1 Candidatus Cloacimonadota bacterium
GACCGATCCTGCCTAATCCTCCACTGTCCATAATATCGTAATATCCCACTCCGGGATAGAAATTACTGGTATTGTACAGATCAACGAAGCCCAAGGAATGTCCGAATTCGTGAACCATTACCGAGTTGATAACGCCATAACCGTAATATTCAGTAAAACCGGAGTCTTCATAAACTTCAATATCCTGAGTGATAGTTTCCGGAACATTACAGGCATGATCAATGATGACTGTGCCATTATCTACTATGACCTCTTTTCCTTCGCCAAGCTGGATAAAAAAGGAGGGCATATCGGACGGAGTATTACCGAAAATATCGTGCTGCCAGTCGGAACCGGCATGTATGAGCATAAAATGTTCATATTGACTGAAATCTATGTTTTCATCCTGATCAGCTATGGTAAAAGCATCATAGAAATATTCTTCAAATCTGGATATCAACAGATCGAACGATGCTCCTGAAGGTGTATAATAAGCCATGCTCTGAGGGAGAGTAAAGGCGATATTTTCGGAATCAGGAAGGGGATAAATATCATACTCCAGATCGAATCCGGAATGATTCAGTAGATCACTATAATACAGAGATGCGGCATGGTAATAATATTTCATGGCTTCAAGATGTAGGCTGAAAAAATGATGATCATGAGGAGGTTTGTCCAGCATTATCGGATAATCTCCAACTTCCTGCTGAAATTTACCCAGACCGGTCGTCTCCGGATTATCGGTCTCCAGCTCTTCGTCGTTGAACTCGATCAACAACACCAGCAGCTTATCACCGTTCCTGCATCCGGGATCGTACTTTCTTCCTGAAGATAATATACTTTCCAGGGGATGGATCTTTCTGGATCTGAAATTATCCTGTTGCTTTTTTAGCGGACGAAACTCTCTTGCTTCTGATAGAATCGGGTATAATAACCCACCTACTATCAGTAGAGATAGCAGATAAATTTTCATTTTCTTGTTAGAAATCTAATTTTGCCGAGAAAGTTTTGTTGTAATCTGTTAATTCACCAGCAGGTTGAAAAGCCATATCAAGAGATAATTTATAACTCCCTGAGAAAGTATAATGAATACCGGCACCGAAGGAAAATCCTTCAATGGATCCGGCTCTGTCAGATATATAGCCACCTCTTAAAGAAAGAAGGTCCAGATAAACATATTCAGCTCCGGCATTCAGAATGATTTCATCGATCTCATCATTGGCATCATCATCGAACCAGGCGGTTACGATACTCTCAATAACACTGTCGTCATTAGCCAGATTCTTGTTCATATCCAGGTTTACAGTGAATTTATTGAATTGACGTTCGAGAGCACGGTAGGAAAATCCCATTCTCCAGTTTGAAGGTAAAGGATCAGCCTGTTCTTTATTACTGTAAGTGATCTTAGGACCGATATTCTGAAGAATGATACCGAAATCAAGACCCCTCAAAAAGAGATTAGTTCTTTTATAACCAAGATCAAAAGCCCAGCTTAATCCATAACCTTTTTTATCAGAGGCATTTACGGCTTGCAGAACCTGGTCTGTGGCTAATTTACTATAAATTATTTTAAAGGTAATGCCAGCTCCGTCATTTTGGCTGAATTGATAGGCATAAGTAAAAGCTGTAGACATATCGAAAGGTTTATATGTCCCGTGATCATTCTGTTGAGCATCTATGATCTGCATTTCACCAAAAGTCATGAAAGTAGCATTAAAGCCAATGTTACCAATGTCTTCGAAATACTGGTTCCAAGCAAGATATTCGTAATACATATCATCGATACCTTCCACATCGCCAAACCAGTTGGAATGCATCCAGGCAATCTGGGTCTTACGGTTAAATGCCATGGCTCCGGGATTCCAGTAACCCGAATATGCATCGTCCACCTGAGCTACATAAGCAGAACCCATAGCTCCAGCTCGTGAAGAAGGTTCGATTAAAAGAGATAAAGGTGCTCCCTGTGAAATGGCAAATATAGTGATCGGGCTTAACAATAACAATCCGATCAGTATAATAAAATATTTATTAATCATGAGTTACCTCCGGGTATTAAATTTATGATTGTAGAAAAAGTAAACTGGTTTGAAACCTATCAACTTTTTTAAAAACCTCCATTATCAAGGTATTTTTATATATAAAAAAAGCACAATTAAATTTCTTGGTGCCGAAGGCCGGACTCGAACCGGCATGAGCAAAAGCCCGGAGGATTTTGAGTCCACTGCGTCTACCAATTTCACCACTTCGGCACAATTCTAAAAATGAATGAAAAAAATTAAGGTTTCAAGTGTCAAGACTTTTTTCAGAAGCGAGATAACGGTATTATCAGGCATGAAAAAAGGAGCTTCTGAGTTTCTGGAAGCTCCTTTTAATTTTTATGTTTATAGGTTTTTTGTTAATACATACCAGGCATACCACCTCCGGGTGGCATCGGTGGCATCTTTTCTTCTTCAGGTACATCAGTTATAACGCACTCAGTCGTTAACAGCAGTCCGGAAATACTGGATGCATTCTGCAGTGCACTACGAACTACTTTGGCTGGATCGATGACCCCAGCTTTGAAAAGGTCTTCAAATTTATTGCTGGCAGCATTATATCCGAAATGAATGTCCTTGGATTTTTTGATTTTTTCGACTATAACAGCGCCTTCTTCTCCGGCATTAGAGGCAATAAAATAAGCAGGTTTGGTCAGAGCGGATTTCAAAATCTCAGCTCCGACTTTTTCTTCGTGAGAATCAAATTTAAGCTTGTCAATAGCCGAAGTAGCATAGATCAAGGCTACTCCACCGCCGGTAATAATACCTTCTTCGACTGCCGCCCTGGTTGCATGAAGAGCATCATCGACACGTGCTTTTTTCTCTTTCATTTCAGTTTCTGTAGCAGCACCGATTTTGATAACGGCAACGCCACTGCTTAATTTCGCCAGTCTTTCCTGAAGTTTTTCTTTATCATAATCGGAAGTTGTCTCTTCGATCTGGGATTTGATCTGTTTGATTCTTCCATCAAGATCTTCTTTTGCGCCCATTCCTTCCCGAATGGTTGTATTTTCTTTATCAATGATTACTTTCTTAGCTGAACCCAGATCCTCTATCTTGGCACTTTCCAATTTACGTCCCAGTTCTTCTGAGATAACAGCACCACCGGTAAGAATGGCGATATCTTCCATCATGGACTTTCTTCTGTCTCCGAAACCAGGAGCTTTTACAGCAGAGACGTTCAATGTGCCTCTCAGTTTGTTGACAACCAGTGTTGCCAGAGCTTCACCTTCGATATCTTCAGCGATTATAAGAAGGGGTTTACCTGTCTGGGCAACTTCCTGTAAGATTGGAAGGAGGTCTTTCATTACACTGATTTTTTTATCGAAAAGGAGAATGTAAGGATCTTCGAATTCGGCTATCATTTTATCCGCATCTGTAATGAAATACGGGGAAAGATAACCACGATCGAACTGCATACCCTCGACCTTTTCCATATAAGTATCAATGGATTTGGCTTCCTCTACATTGATGACACCTTCATTACCAACAGCTTTCATGGCTTCAGCGATCAATTTGCCGATATCGAGATCGTTGTTGGCTGAAATCGATGCTATCTGAGTAATCTCATTTGAACTTTTGATCTCTTTGCTGAATTCTTTAATCTTTTCTACAACTGCCCGGCAGGCTTTTTCAATTCCTTTCTTCAAATACATGGGATTAACACCAGCCGTAACATGCTTCAAACCTTCCTCAACTATAGCCTGTGTTAATATCGTTCCGGTTGTTGTTCCGTCTCCAGCTACATCATGAGTTTTCTCAGCAACTTCTTTGACTAACTGTGCACCCATATTTTCAAATGGATCTTCCAATTCGATTTCCTTGGCAACAGTAACTCCGTCCTTGGTGATTGTAGGAGAACCGAATTTCTTATCTAAAACAACATTACGGCCACGTGGACCTAAAGTGACTTTAACCGCATCAGCTAATTTGTCTACTCCAGCTTTAATGCTGGTTCTTGAATCATGACTAAATTTGATTTGTTTTGCCATAATCCCTCCTGTATATTTTCATTTTAGCAATCTTTATTGACGAGTGCTAAAAATATGATAATCATTTTTTTGTCAAACAAAAATAATTTTTTTAAAAATTGATTACCTCAGAGAAATTTATGTAAAAAGTTATACAGATTTGCGGAAAGTTTGAGAAATATCTTAAAGTATGTGCGCCCCTATAATTTGAATCCTTTGCAATAAGCCGAAGGCTTATAAATTTCCTTTCAACGAAAGGGAAACTTAGAAAAGTTTATAAGCCAGCCATAGGTTTACAAGCCATTGGTTTGCTCGTGAACCTATGGCTGTCAAGAAGAAGAATCTTTCTGCGGCATCTTATGATCCCTTTCTGTAAAAGGGATTAGCAGGGATTCTCTCCCAATAAAATGGA
>JAUVIJ010000090.1 GCA_030592835.1 Candidatus Cloacimonadota bacterium
AGAAAAATGTCCTGAAGTAAAATTTCTCGCCCATTATGCTTTATTAGGACCTTATGACTTTCTCGATATCTATGAGGCTCCTGATCCCAAAACAGCCGCTAAAATAGCTCTTATCAGTCAGCAAAACGGAGCACTGCAATCTGAGAGCTGGTCGGCTATCCCATATAAAGAATTTTTAAAACTAACAAAAGAAATTTAGAGCCAGACAAGAGATGGCAAAAGATAAAGTAAAAGGAATATTCTGTCTGGAAGGTCTCTGGTCGGATGATCTGCGAATACGGACAACTGTTAAACCGATACTGGAACTACTGGAATTGAATTCCGACATTCCATTTATCCATGAAGATTGTGCCACGATTGAAGAATTCAAATTTTATCTAAATAAATGGACACAAAAAAAATACAAAAAATATCCAATACTCTATCTGGCATTTCACGGATCCAGTAACGGGATCTTGATATCGAACAACTTTCTCAGTCTGGACAAAATTGGAGATCAACTAAAAGGAAAATGCAGAAAGAAGATCATATTACTGGCATCCTGCAGTACAGTAAGAACTGATCTTAGAAATCTCAAAAGGTTTTTAAGAAAAACTGATGCTCTGGCACTCTGTGGTTATCAAAGAATTGTGCCCTGGATCGCATCCACAGCATTTGAATTAATGCTTCTTGCAACTCTTCAGGAAAACGTTTTTGATGGTCGGGGTATCGTTGCTATCAAAAGAAAAACTACTGTTGTAGCCAAAATGTTCCATGATTTAAAATTCAGACTGGTAACACAATAATAAAAACGCCCCCAGGGAGGGGGCGCATTCCAGACAACAGGAGGATCTGCCTAGTCAATCTCAAGGTCGTAGGGGAGGACCATGAGAATACGTTCATTCTGATACTGTTCAAACCTCTTCATCAATTTATAAATACCTTTTAATTCTTGATTCAACATGAAATTAGGGACTTTGACACTGCTTGTATCAAATACAAAAGAGAGCTGTCTTTTTTTGCGACCATCAAATTCCACCAGTTGAATTTCTCCTGATATGTTGGACAGGTCTTTTATTTCATCGATAGCTGTGGTTAATCCTCCGAGTTTATCAACCAGACCATGTTCATAAGCCTGATATCCTGTCCAGACTCTACCCCTGGCAACTTCATGGATATTATCCTTGTTCATATTACGACCATCAGCAACAACCGTAATGAATTTATCATAGGAATCGGCTATGGCAGAGGTGATCTTAGTCTTTTCCTGATCGGTCATTGGTTTATTCATAGAATAAATATCAGCATGTTCTCCTCTCTTCACTGTAGACCAATTTATCAGGATCTTATCGTAAAAACGGTTGAGTTTAGGAATGATACCAATAACTCCGATTGAACCGGTGATTGTGGAAGGTTGGGATATGATCTTATCTGCATAGACCGAGATATAATAACCTCCGGAAGCAGCTACACCGCCCATAGAAATAACGACAGGTTTTTCATTTTCAACGGATTTACATAATTTGACCTCCCGAGCAATAATATCGGAAGCCAGTGCGGATCCGCCACCACTATCGATCCTGATGACAATTCCCTTGATCGAGCTATCTTCCCGGGCATCTCTGATAGCTTTAGCCATTGTTACCGAACCAATTGAAGCACCGGGTTGACTATCACCCATATGGATGTAACCAACGGCATAAATTATAGCGATTCGATCTTTTTTGTTATCACTCCAGTCATGCCTGATTTTTTTTTCTTTATAACTGGTTACAATCTGAGGGTCATTGCATTTCTCCTCAATCAACTTTTCAATCTGATCCTCATATAGCAATTGATCCACCAGACCCAGTTGGAGAGCTTCTTCCGCAATGAAGAACGGTCCCTGATCAATGATCTCTTCAACAGGCATTTTCAATTTCCCGGATCTTCCCTCAGCAATCATTGTCGTAATCTCTGCATATAGTCCGTCCAGGATCATCTCATAAGTTTCTTTTTCGGCTGGTGTCATTTCAGTTTCTGTTAATGTATTCCCTGCGGTTTTATATTCATGACTTTGAAAGTTCACAATATCGATACCTAATGTATCCAGCAGATTTTTCACATAAGGTACCGAGATCGAAATGCCTTTGAGGTCAACATCCCCCAGGGGATTCAGATATATTTCATCAGCAACAGCGGAGGCAAAAACATAATTTCTATTACTGATATTATCGTAGTAAAACAGGATCTTCTTACCTTCTTTCCTGAAATCATCAAGTGCCGACTTCAATTCCTGAATCTGAGCAAGTGAAGATTTAAAATGAGCATTTTTAAATACTAAACCCTTGATTGTATCGTCATCTTTCAATTCTTTGATCTGATGTAAAAGATCAGAAAGGACAGGATTTTTATCAGTTATAAAATAGAAAGGCCCGATCTCACAACCCTTTCTTTTTTCCAGTATTTCCCCTTTCAGATCAAATTCATAAAACCTGTTTTTCTTATCGAAATTCAATACCGACCGGAATTTTCGAGCGGATAATTGAATATAATTGGAACCTCCGACGATTTTATCATCTGGTTCCATAACAGAATAATTGCCTATCTGCAATTTATCCATACTCAGACTGAAATTAAGACCGAAGGTTTCGCTCTCCAGGCTATAATTACCACCGATACTTATACCATCGATGAACTCTGTTTGAATTCCAAAAACAGGTTTTTGCCAGTCTGTAACAAATTGGTTATCTTCGTAAACAATATCGGCTGTCATGGTAAGTCTGTCCCAGAAATTTCCCTGAAGATAAACCGGTCTGAGAGCAGCTCCGAGCCTGATATTATAATTTGGTTCCCACACTCTGTTATAAACCGCTCCGAGAGAGAGAAAATCGAAGGGTCTATATAATAGGGATTCGATGATATCACCACTGGAAAAATTACCTTCTTTCCAGCGATAGGTCGTACCTAAATATAGATTTTTTGTGATCCCTGTGGCTAAGTTCATTGAATGTATATTCAATTTATTCTCTCTTTCCAGATTGTAACCTAAATTTCCCAGATTGATAATAAACGAATATTTATCATCCACAATTTTTTGATCTTCGTCATAATAATATATAAAACCTACTCCGGCAGCATTTTTGAAAGCAAAGGCGGATGGATTTATCTTTGCAGACAACAAACCGTCAGTTGCAGCAAGGGGCAGTTGCATATAATTTGGTTCCAATACTTCTGCTGATAAAAAAATTGCAATTAAAATACTTATGATTATTGTAACTAATCTCATTTTATCTCCGTATGAATAATCCAGAATATTTGCTAATTCTGTATTGATTCCAGTTAAAAAATAAGATAGCCATGATATTGAGTATCATTTTTTACCAGATCAGATAGTGCGTTGATGTCCATTTCAATATTCAAGCGAATTTACCATATATCAATAGGAAAAGTTTAGCAGATATAGTGTCAGGTTCAGATCTTAATTTTTTCAGTTCCGGATTCCGGGATATCATTATCATGGCCACCAAAATTATTTATTCTTCAAGTTCTTGAAATTTATTCTGCTATTTGAGGTTGAAGCGAAAATCCTATTCCCACCTTTACCCAAACTGCCGATCAGAACATTCTTAGTCAGTTTTTCTGTAGATATTTTCAGATCCTTAACATTGATGGATGAGTTTGACGTCCTGGCTTCAAGATCTGCATTCAGATCAGAGTCCAGGTAGAGATTAATACTGCCGTTACTGGATATAAAGTTCATATCCCTGGAAATTTGTGTTATCTCGGCTTCAATACTGCCATTAGAGGTTGTAGCATTCGACAGATCAGCAATCCCAGCCAGTTCTATACTACCATTGCTGGTGCTTACAGAAACTTCACCATCCACATTTTCTATTTCGATACTACCGTTACTGGTAGACGCTGAAACAGAGCCATCAATGGATTTGATCACAATTGAGCCATTGCTTGTATTAGCATAAAGATTTCCGGAAAAAGTCTGGACTTTGATCTTACCATTCGATGTATTTAACTTGGCATCACCAGATAAATCAGTTAATTGGATCTTACCATTACTGGTATACACCTCAGATATATTTACTGATTCGGGAACCTTGATGATGAACTCAACCCAGACTTTGGGTTTTTTCTCAAGTTTTTTTGCCTCGATAACTATTGCATCCTGTTCATAGATCTCAATATTTATTTTTTTAAGTTCCGCCTTGTTTTTTCGTGTTTTGATCTCAGCGTAGATATCGATATAGTCTTTACTCCATTTGTCTATCTTGACAAAACCCTGGTAATTGATCACTTTCAGATCCTTGAACTTACCCGGATCATAGGTAGAATTGAAAGTAGTTGAGATCAGTTCATTATTATCATCGTCGTCAGAGTCAGAGAAACTGAAATTATAAAAATTGTCATCATCCTCATTATTTATGATATGTTTCATGATCTTATCAGGATTTTTACTGACAATACTTACTGAACCCTTGGCTACAGCCTTGATAAAACTTCCCAATAGTTTTCCCCAGAAGCCTGTGATCTCTTTGTATTCATCTTCATTATCGATTATAATACCTTCCGAGGAAATAACTACTTTCTCATCATCTTCATTGACAATGATGCCTTCGTCCCCGATCTGAACCCGGGACTTTCCATCATCGGATAAAACTGAAAGCCCCTCTTTGTTAAATATAACAATTTTTCCGTCATCACCGTTGACGGTTACCTGATCTGTGGTAAACTCACAAACTGCATCTTCGGATCTGTATATATAAAGTTTGTTCTCAGGAAGCATCAGCTTTATTTTCACAAACTCGGGAGCAGAAAAAGTAACTATATTTTCTTTTACTTCTGCCGTTACTTCAACTTTTTTTACAGGTTCGAAAATAATATCGGTATCGTCGATAAATTTGATAGACTTGATGTTTACTTTCTCGAATTTCAATTCAACCTTATCCCCGGAAACCGAGATTTTCTGGGATTTAGCATACAACATTAAAATCGCAATTAACACTAAACTGATAATCACTACTTTTTTCATCCTTCCTCCTGTTACATATTTATTAATTCGCATTAACCAAACCAAACTATACATAATTTATAAAACATCGTGTTGCAGGGAATTAGATCCGACATTATATTCCTTTCCTGAAATTTATTTATAAAAATAATAATAATTAAAACCTTTGGTTATCATAAAGATAAATTCTTTCAGGATCTTTTTGATAAGAGAAAACAATTCATCAGATCTCATTTGAATTCCTACTTAATTTCCTTCAATTTGTAGATAAATGTTGCTGCGGCAAACAGAACGCCACTAACTACAACCTGTAACAATGATTTCCAGTTAAATAAAATATGATTCCATCTATCCTGGATGATATCGAATATCTGCTCATGAGCAAAAGAGCTCTCCATATCGGCTCCTAAGGTGAATTTAAACCCGGAAGATAAATTGAAAAGCTTAATCAAATAACTTAAGGGTAGTGGAAGATTCCAGCCCAGGATCCCATTCAAGACCATGAACAGGAAGTGAACTCCGATGAGAATCGATAATCCTTGCAGGAAAGCTTTATCCTTGAAAATAGCAGAGCAGAAAAAGCAGAGACTACCAAGCAACAATGTCACTTTTGCAGTTACTATAAAAGTCTGCAGAAGCCCGGTAAAAGCAACGCCAAAATGGAATTTACCAACAATAGCAATAACAATATTCAAACCTACAAAGGTCACAAGTCCGATTGCCAGAAATACAACCCACAAACCCCCGATACCGACAACATATTTGGATAAAGTCCTATACCAGATGGAAACCGGTTGAGAGCGATGAAAAAGTTCATAATTCCTGCGTATATCTTCATTCAAAGCACTCTGTGTGAGAATAATTGTAAAAATTATACAGAGAAAAGAGGGCAGGGATAGAACTACGGCATTGGCTACATAATTGACCGTATAAACAACTGTAGGTTCCGAAAACATCTCGGACATATCTATACCCAGTTCTAAACCATGTCTTGATCGGAAATAGGCAATTAAAATCCCGATTATTACCAGGACATAATAACCTGCTGTAATCCAGATCGGCATGAACAGATTTTTCCTATTTATATAATAGTCCTTTTTCATGAGGGTTAAAAATTTATTCATTAGATCCTCCAACTTTAGCTAAAAAGATATCTGAAAGCGATGGTCTACTTATCTCAGCATCAGCGATAGATTCGTTACTGTTTACGATACCACTGACATGTCCCAGTGTACGGGTCAGAAGTAACGGGCTTTTCTGAACCAACTCCTCCTCCCTATCTGCAGACACCGTAAGAACATTGTACCTGTTTTTCAGATCAGTAACATTTTCATTAAGTATTATCTTGCCCTCATCTAAAAAAATGATGTCCTGAAGAATATGTTCGACTTCTTCAACCTGATGGGTCGATATTACAATTGTTTTAGTTTCATCAAAAAAATCGCCGAGGATCGTATTGAAAAATTCCTTCCGGAAAACAATATCAAGACCCAGGGTCGGTTCATCCAGAAGTAAAATCTTCACATCAAGTGATAAGGTCATGAGTAAGTAGAGCTTTGTTTTCATTCCCTTGGATAAATTTGCTACTTTTTGATCCAACGGTAATCCACTGTCCACCATTAATTTGGAAGCTTTTTCAGCATTCCAGGAGTGATTCAATCCAGCTACATATTTCAGGGTCTGCCCTACAGTAAGCCGGTTATCAAGACAATTCACATCTGGTATGAAAGCAACATGTTCATGTAATTTCTCCTTATGAGAATGGATTGCCATACCCAGTACATTTATCTCTCCCTGAAATTTTAAATACCCCAGCATACATCTCATCAAAGTCGATTTCCCGGCACCATTCTTACCCAGCAAACCTATGATCCTGCCTTCTGGTATGTTTAAAGAGACATCATCCAGAGCTTTCAATCGACCATAGTATTTGGTCAGATTGTTAACTTCGATTATTTTTTTCAAAGTAGTCCTCCTTTATCATAAATATCGTCCAGGATCTCGATAAGCTGAGCTTTTTTGATACCCAGAGTTTTACCCTTAATAAAGACCTTTCTTAATTCCTTGATTAGAAATTCATCACTTCGCTTTGTCTTTAATGATTTTCTGGCACCTTTTTTTACAAACATACCAATTCCCCTTTTTTTATAAAGATATCCTTCATTCAAAAGCTCACTGACAGCATTGGAAATCGTTTGCGGATTCAAACGATACTGCTGGGCAAGCATCCGGATAGAAGGGATGGCTTGATCCTCCTCAATCGAACTGGAAATAATGGCATTCTCAATCTCCTCTCTTATCTGGAGGTAAATCGGAGCACTGTCATCAAATTTCATCCATCCTCCTTTTCTGTTTTGGTGTATGGGTCTTGTGGTACACTGGTGTAATAGTTGTCAAGTACTTTTTTTGCTTATTGAATTGCGAATATTTGTATATTGTTTAAATGAAAGAAGTTATAATATTAATTATTAATATCTTTTAG
>JAUVIJ010000075.1 GCA_030592835.1 Candidatus Cloacimonadota bacterium
AAATCATGAAGAAGCTATTAAATGGTATCAGGAAGCAGCCGAAATCAATCCTGATAACCCTGATAATTTCTTCAATCTTGCCATTGTTAACAATAATATTGACGATTATGCGAATGCCTTGATTGCTATGGAACGAGTACTCGAACTCGAACCCGACAACTTGACTGCATTATTATCAGCCAGCGATTATGCTACAAAACTCGAAGACAGTGATCGAGCTATGGAATTCCTTAAAAAAGCCCATGAAATTGACCCGGAGAACTTAGACGTAATCATTACTATAACTTATCGTCTTTTCACGATGGAAAAATACGATGAACTAATAGATTATGCTGAAAAATGGTATGAAATTGACAATTCTTCCAAAGATGCAGCTCAGTTCGTTTACCAAGCCTCCAAAAAAATCGGGAATAAAGAATTAGAAAAGAAGTATGAAACGATATTAAGGGATATGAACTGATCCCGTAATTGCGAAAGTGGCGGAATTGGTAGACGCGCTGGACTTAGAATCCAGTGGGAGCAAATCCTGTAGGGGTTCGAGTCCCCTCTTTCGCACCATTATTTTATAAAAAATCAGGAGATTTTGTGAATATAGAAATAAAAGAGATCAGCCAGTGTGTTCGTGAAATGAAACTCGTGATCACAGCAGATGAAGCATTAAAAGATTATAATTCTATTCTGAATTCATTCAAAAAATACGCCTCTATACCAGGATTCAGAAAAGGTAAAGCACCTTCAGCTATGATCGAAAGAAATTACGGGCCCAGTGTTAAGGAAGAATATTTCAATCAGAAATTAGATGGCTACTATAAATCCGCCCTCAAGGAAAAAAACCTGAAACCTGTCAACCAGGCTGAGGCTATCAGCGTCGACTGGGATAAAGGGAAAGACTTTATTGCTGTTTTCAAGTTTGAAACCATGCCGGAAATAAAGATCGAAAACTATAAGAATCTAGAAATCCCCTATGAAAAGACCCTGTTTAAAAAGGAAATGATAAATGCCACTCTTGAGGATTTTCGATATAAAATGGGAAGTGAAGAAGTCATCGAGGGTCCTGTAGAAAAGAACGACAATTTGAAACTGACCATCACAATTCCTTCCGGAACAGAGAATAAGACCATATCGAGAGAGTTAATCCAAGGCAAAAATCAGTACTCTCAAAGCTTCAACAAAAAACTCGTAGGTCTTAATAGTGGAGAAATTATAAAATCAAAACTGTTCACAAATTCTCAGGAGATAGATGATAAAGACATTGATGCCAATCTTCGCGATCAGGAATTTGAGATTAAAGTTGAAGAGATCAGGAGAATTAAACTTCCTGAACTTGATGACGATTTTGCTAAAGACATTGAGTTTGAATCAATGGAAAAGTTGAAGGATAAAATCCAATCCGACATTGAGATCAAGATCGATAGAGAAAACAAAGATCGTCTGAAAACTGCTATTATCAGTAAAATAATCGAGGTCAATCCTTTTGATATACCTGCTTCGATCATCAGACAGTATGCTGAGAATATGGCAAAATCATCTGCTGAAACTTATAAAATGGATATTGATAAACTGGTACCAATTTATCTGCAGATCGCTGAATATAATCTGAAAACACATTATGTTATCGAAGATTTAATCAAGAAAGAAGAGATCAAAATATCAGAAACAGAAAAAGAAGAGTTGATAAAAGAAGCTGCCCAAAATATGGACATCGATCTTGCCAAATATAAAAAACTATATAAAAAGCAGATAGAAAGCGATGATTTTGACTTTGCAGCTTCCGAAAAAAAGCTGATCGAATTCCTGGAAAAAAACTCCAAATTTGTTCCTTATCCCGATAAAAAAGAACAGGAAAAACAGGATCTCGAATCGAAAAAGCAGGAAAAGACAGATTAGCAATATCTATATAACCAAAAAAGAAACTTGCGAAATTTCTTGCAAATATGTAAAATGCCATTAGAATATAGCAAAAGATAAATCAGGAGATTCCAATGCCGTATGTACCGATTGTAGTAGAGCAGAGTGGTAGAGTTGAAAGAGCTTATGATATTTATTCAAGATTGCTTAAAGACCGTATTATTATCCTGGGATCGCCAATTGATGATAATGTTGCTAATCTTATCATAGCACAACTTTTACATCTGGAAGCAGAGGAAGCAAAAAAAGATATTAATATGTATGTAAACAGTCCCGGAGGTTCTGTTTCCGCGGGATTAGCTATTTTCGATACGATCAGGTATATCAAACCCGATGTCAGCACAATTTGTATTGGACAGGCTTCCAGCATGGGAGCACTTCTGCTGGCAGCAGGCACAAAGGGTAAAAGATTTGCATTACCCCATTGCAGGATAATGATCCATCAACCTCTCGGTGGAGTTCAAGGTCAAGCTTCCGATATTGAGATCCAGACCCAGGAGATTATGACCCTCAAAAAAACACTGAACAAAATCATGCAAGAACTGACTGGGCAACCTCTAGCAAAGATTATCAAAGATACTGATAGAAACTTTTTTATGAGTTCTAAAGATGCAAAGATTTATGGTCTGATAGATGCAGTGATCACGAGTAGTAAAACCGGAGAGAAAGATGGATAAGTTATTGCATCAATGTTCCTTTTGTGGTAGAAGTGAAAACGAAACCAAATATATGATTAAAGGCATCAACGGAAATATTTGTGATGAATGTATTGCCATGTGTTCAACTATCATGGAGGTAGACCATCAAAAAGAAGAGCTTTCTAATTTTGTTCTACCAAAACCGAGTGAGATTCATCAGCTATTAAACCAGTATGTAATCGGACAGGAAAGAGCCAAACAGATTATCTCAGTAGCAGTATACAATCATTATAAACGGATTTTTAAACAGCATAAAGAAGATGATATCGAAATTGAGAAAAGTAATATTCTTTTACTGGGACCAACCGGTTCCGGAAAGACCTTGATTGCACAAACCCTGGCAAAAATACTGAAAGTCCCATTCGCAATTGCCGATGCTACAACTCTGACAGAAGCTGGCTATGTGGGTGAAGATGTTGAAAATATCCTGGTAAGATTACTACAGAATGCTGATTATGATATTGAAAAAGCCGAAAAAGGGATCATCTACATAGACGAACTGGATAAAATAGCCCGCAAATCGGAGACTCCTTCAATTACCCGTGATGTTTCCGGTGAAGGTGTTCAGCAAGCTCTTCTCAAGATCCTGGAAGGAGCCAAGGTCAATGTTCCGCCCAAGGGCGGCAGGAAACATCCCCATCAGGAATTTATCGAGATCGATACAAAGAATATCCTCTTTATCGCCGGAGGGGCTTTCTTCGGATTGGAAAAGATTATCAAGAACAGATTAAAGAAAAAGACTATCGGTTTCGATGCTGTTCTTAATACCGAAGAAATCTCGAACGAGGATATCTTTTCCAGAACTATTCCTGACGACCTGATGAAATACGGACAAATTCCTGAACTTGTCGGCAGGATTCCCGTCCTTGCTTCTCTGCATGAACTCGATGAAGAAGCATTAGTCCAGATCCTGACCAAACCTAAAAATGCTATCTGTAAACAATATAAGAAACTGTTTGAGATCGAAGGGATAAAACTGGAATTTGCAGAAAATTCTCTAAAAGAAATCGCCCGAATAGCGATCAAACAGAAAATAGGAGCCCGTGGTTTACGGGCGATCATGGAAAGATTCATGATAGATATCATGTACGATATCCCCGATATGCCAAATGTGAAAGAATGCCTGATCTCCAAAGATGTGGTTTTAGGTAAAACCGATCCGATCCTGGCATACGAATCCCAAAAAAAGAATGTCAGTGCCATATAAGTAATGAAAAGGTAATTACTCGATTATTTCTTTAGATAACAGCACCTTATCTAACCATTTCACGAAATTTGCGAAATCTATTTTTCATCCCGTTTGATACATAACCTATGGAGTTTAAGAATTTCTCTGTAATAGTTTTCGCATTGTCTATTTCTAAGTTTGGATTGAAGACCTCAACATTGTTTAAGCTTGAAACTTAAAACAATATTCCATAGATACACTAACCTTATGGTTCAATTTATAAAATTGAACCAGCATTACTTTTTATCACTTTTTTTTAATTTTCTACTGAATGAAAACCTAATTCAAAAGTTTAACCTCAGTAGTTTTCGAAGGTTTTTTTATTACTTGACGACATTTCCCAATCAAAACAAATTTCCTATAATTTTGATAGAGGAGAATTGCAATGTTCATTAAACCTCAACCTATTATTGATAATAGAAAAAACGCTATAATCGCTTTCCTGATATTTCTGACAACCCTAATAGTATATTCGCTTACTTTAGCCCGATCACTATCTTTCTGGGATGCTGGTGAATACATCACCTGCAGCAGTATTCTTGGAATTCCTCATCCACCTGGAAATCCCTTTTATATACTTCTCGGAAGATTTTTCACGATCTTCGGATTCAAATTTCCCCATGCTCAGGTCGTAAACTTTCTGTCCGGATTGATGTCTGCTCTAGCAGTTATGTTCACCTACCTTTTTACAGTAAAATTAGTATCCATGTTGTATAAAGATAAAAAAGATTCCTTCTATGTTTATCTTTCAGGAATAATAGCTGCAGTTTATACTGGATACTCCTTTACTTTCTGGACAAATGGGATCGAAGCCGAAGTTTATTCCGGATTGGCGTTCATTATTACCCTGATCGTATGGCTTACCATGGTCTGGGTAGAGAAATCTGATAACCTCTCTCATCTCAATATCCTGTTATTGATTGTGTATATATTCTTTCTTGGATTTGGTATACATCAGACATCCCTTCAGATCGCTCCTGCGGTATTATTTATTGTGATCTATCCTCTTCTAAAAAAGAACATCAAATCGACAAAGTTCTGGTACCGACTTTTTATTTATACTTTTATTTTAATCCTGGTGTATATTGTTTTTATCCAGATAGGAAAAGCCATTCAGGTTCCTGCCCTCTCTAAATATGTCCTTGCTTTGGGATTTCTGATGATCTTATTTTATCATCTTCGGGACAGAATTCCGGATAAAGTCTGGATGTACGCCTTATTGTTCATTTTTCTTGGCATCAGCACCCATTTTTTTCTCATGATCAGATCTGCTCATCGACCTTTCATAAACGAAGGTTATCCCCACAATATTGAATTGTTCACCGATTATATATTGCGGCGTCAATACGGAACAACCAATATGTTCATTCGACGAGCTTCCTTTTTGTATCAAATAAAAGATCAGTTCCTGAATTATTTCAGCTGGCAGTTCTTTAATGCAGAAACCATATCAAACTGGTTGAAGATTCCCGGAATGTTGGTACAGAATATATCGAATCTTATTGTTGCTCTGTTCGGTATTGGTGGTGCCTATTATCATTTTAAAAAAAACAAACATTCTTTCGCCTATCTTTTTGCTTTCTTTTTCATGGCTTCCCTGGCAATGGTATTTATCATGAACCTTTCTGATACGGAAGTTAGGGAGCGAGATTATTTCTTTGTTACAGCGTATAATTTTTGGACCGTGTGGATGGCGATCGGCTCAATAGGATTGATCGAATTTCTTAGAAAGAAAAGTAAAGTTCTTGGATATATCATGCTAATCCTGGCATTAGGGCTTCCTTTGTTCAATTTCGCCAGTCAATATCATATTCATGATCGATCCAAGGAATATGTTGCTCTTGGTTACGGTCAGAATATACTTAACAGTGTCGATAAAAACGCGATAGTATTTACTAACGGAGATAACGATACTTTCCCGGTCTGGTATGCTCAGGCTGTTTTCGATCCTGCTTTGGAAGAACACATTCCCCCATCCTATGAAAAACTGCCCAGAGACCTGGACAATGTAATTAGAACCTATCAAACTCAACCTACAGAAACCACAGTAGCTCTTATTCAACAGGCGATGGAATTTAAAAACGAACAATGCCATGGAATCCGTAAGGATGTTTCAATCGCCAATTTGAGTCTACTTAACACTCCTTGGTATATCAAACAACTAAGAGATAAGGAAGGAATTGAATTCAATATTCCCGAACG
Source organism: Candidatus Cloacimonadota bacterium (assembly GCA_030592835.1). GTDB lineage: Bacteria > Cloacimonadota > Cloacimonadia > Cloacimonadales > TCS61 > JAUVIJ01. The sequence goes on from JAUVIJ010000075.1 coordinate 6,037, forward strand.
ACATATTGACCTCTGCCAAGACAGTCCGGCTTCGGTGCTCTATCCGCGACAAATAGACCGGGATATAGAACTAAAAATAAAGGGTCAAATTCCTGGCAATGAATTCACAGTTACTTTCAAAAAAGGAACTATCCTCTATGTCAAGGATCTGGCAGTTCTGCAGATCATCAAGGATAACTACGGGAAAAGACCTATTTATTTTGCTGTAACCACACCGGATGTTGTCGGATTTGAGGAACATCTGCAGAATGAAGGTATGGTGGACAGATTGGTGCCGACTAAAGGGAATAATCAATATGATCTGGAAAGATTGATAACCAATATAGATTCGATCTATACTTACAGGAGCATTTTCGACAATACTGTTTATAAAGATCATAACATGAAAAGGCTTCTGAATAATTATGGAGCTGCTTTTATGAGAGCTTCCCGAATATTTTATTCTACTCAGGATTATGGTAACGCTATCTTATACATGGAAAAATCACTGGATTTTATAGAAGGAAAACAGAGATTTTATTATGGATTATCTCAACTTTATCTTGAGGCTGCCGATGTCCTGATCGAGAATAATGAGAATGAGGCTGCCTTTGCGCATTTGGAAAATGCGCTCTACTATAATCGTTATGATCCCGGTTTACCTCAGGAAATTTTCCTGGCTACAACTAGAAGCGGGACTCCTGAGAAAGGTATCAATCTACTAAAAAAAATGGCTCAGTATCAGGATACTACGATAGTAAATTCTTATATTGAGCAGTTAAGGAACATGCAATAGATCTTGATAATGAAAACCGAGATCTTTATTAAAGGAGCAAGTGAACATAATCTAAAAAATCTCGATGTCACTATTCCCAGAAATAGATTTATCGTTATTACCGGGGTTTCGGGGTCTGGGAAATCATCTCTGGCTTTTGATACTCTATATGCCGAAGGCCAAAGAAGATATGTCGAATCTCTCTCATCATATGCCAGACAATTTCTGGGACAAATGGAAAAACCCAAGATCGACTTTATCGAAGGTCTTTCTCCAGCTATATCTATTGAACAGAAAGCTGCCAGTAAAAATCCACGCTCTACAGTAGGAACTGTCACCGAGATTTATGATTATCTGCGTATTCTATTCGCACGGGTAGGACATCAATTCTGTTATAAATGCGGCAAACCTGTTGGTTCCCAGACACTGGATCAATTAACCGATCATATTTTTCATAATCCTGAAGAAACACGCATCCAAATTTTAGCACCCATTGTACAGAACCGGAAAGGTGAGCATAAAGAAGAACTGGATGAAGCCAGAAATGAAGGCTTTGTGCGAGTCAAGATCAATAATATTCTACACGACCTTTCCGAAGAAATTAACTTAGATAAAAAAAGCAAACATACGATAGATATTGTTGTGGATAGACTCGTTTTGAAAGAATCGATTCGAGGTAGATTGATCGATTCTATTGAAACGGCTCTAAAATTGACTAATGGTTTCTTAAAAGTTGAATTTTTAGATGAAGGTCGAGTCGAACTTCTATCAGAAGCTAATTCCTGTTCCGATTGCGGTATCGGTTATCCTGAGCTTACTCCTCAGCATTTTTCCTTTAACAGCCCTCTCGGAATGTGCCCCTCCTGTAATGGACTGGGGACAACTATGGAGTTTGATCCCGACCTGATCATACCCGATAAATCCCTTTCCATACATGAAGGAGCAGTTAAACACTGGGGAGTAATGAACCAGAAAAAGAACAGTTGGCAAATGAGGATCATCAGATCACTGGCAAAGGAATATAACTTTTCTCTTGATACTCCATGGCAGGATCTGAAAAAGAAAGTACAGGACCTGATTCTTTATGGATCCGGCTCTCACAGGATAAGATTATCCTGGAATTCAACTAATAGTGCCGGACATTTTTATAGTAAATACGAAGGCCTTATCCCTTCACTCAAAAGAAGAATGAACGAAACCTCGTCGGAATATATGCGACGTTACTATATGCAGTTCATCGGCAATAAATCCTGCAATATCTGCGAAGGTAAGAAGTTACGTAAGGAAAGTCTGGCTGTAAAAATTGATGGGTATAATATTGATGATATAGCAAAAATGTCTATTTTGGAGACTATCAAATTCTTTGATAAACTAAAACTCTCGGGAAATGATAAACTTATAGCCCGGGAGATTCTCAAAGAGATCAAGAATCGCTTATCTTTTCTAGTCAATGTCGGACTTCACTATTTATCTCTTTCCCGCAAGGCTCCTACATTATCAGGAGGAGAATCGCAACGCATACGGCTGGCGAGTCAGATAGGCAGCAGTTTAGTCGGTGTCATGTACATCCTAGATGAACCCAGTATTGGTCTTCATCAAAGAGATAATCGTAAACTGATCAATATGCTACTTCATCTAAGAGACCTGGGAAACACTGTTATCGTTGTTGAACATGATGAAGAGATGATCCGTTCTTCTGATCAAATCCTGGATTTCGGTCCAGGAGCCGGAATTTACGGAGGAGAAATTGTTTATCAGGGTACTCTATCCGGTAT
>JAUVIJ010000201.1 GCA_030592835.1 Candidatus Cloacimonadota bacterium
AAATTCAAGCAGTTTTACAGAAATATGAGCAGGATGCAGATATAGCAGTCTGATCCACTGTAATTTGTCTTTTTTCTGGATCAGATCGAGTAATTCAATTAACTTGGATTCACCATATAAATCACGTCCGTACTGGGTTATATCCTGAGCCGTAATGATCAATTCCTTTACTCCCGACTCAATCAGCATGTCCACTTCGTCAAGAAGGGCTGGAATTGGCGTACTAATCAACTGTCCTCTGATTCCTGGGATTGAACAGTAACTACAGAGATTATTACAACCGTCACTTATCCTCAGATAGGCGTAATGCGCCGGAGTCAGGATCTTTCTTTTAAACTCAGCAGAACCTGGGATTAATCTGTTGAAAGAATCAAAATCTTTCAGATCGATAAAATGGTCAATTTCCGGAAATTCCTCATGGACTTCCTGCCAGTATCTTTTTACAAGGCAACCGGTTACTATTATCTTAATATCAGGTTTTCCTTTTTTTATTTCCAATATATCCTGAATAGTATTGATAGATTCTTCTTTAGCATCATCGATGAAACCACAAGTATTGATTACAATAAGATCAGACTTTTCCGGATCTGAAATTATCCGGTAGTTTTTCTGATCAAGAATTCCGGAGAAAATCTCACTATCTACAAGGTTTTTGGGACAACCCAAACTCACGACAGAATATTTTTTCATAATAAAGAATGTAAATTACTTGCCCCGATCAATCTAGTCAAGCAAATGGACGATAACTCCCGATCTGAGTTTTGGTTCAAACCAGGTTGATTTTGGAGGCATTACTTTTCCAGCATCTGCAATTGCCATCAATTGTTCTATGGATGTGGGGAACATGGCAAAAGCTACCGCTTCTCCGGAATCTACTCTATGGGATAATTCATCCAATCCCCGGATTCCTCCCACAAAATCTATCCTTTTATCTTTGCGGGGGTCACCAATTCCAAGCACCGGAGTAAGAAGATTCTCCTGTAAAATGGAAACATCAAGCGATCTTACCGGATCTTGTGAAAAGAAAGTTCCTTCTATAGCTGATAATTTATACCATTTCTGAGCTAAATACATTCCGAAAGTATGAAGTTGATCCGGTTTATACGCGGTATCAAGATTAATCTGTTCAATCTTGAATTTTTCGCTCACTTTTTCTAAAAATGTTTCTGTATCCAGTCCATTCAGATCTTTTACAATACGATTATAATCCATAATATAGAGCTGATCATGAGGAAATATAACTGAAAGGAAAAAATTATATTCCTCTGAACCGGTATGATCTGGATTGTTTTCTCTTCTTTTTTGACCTACAATGGTCCCGGAAGCTGATCGGTGATGACCGTCAGCCACATAGAGAAAATCTATCTCGACAAATTTATTGGTGATATCATTGATGATCTTTTGATCGGATATTTTCCAGAAAATATGTCTGATACCATCATCTGCTGTGAAATCATATAAGGGATTGGTCTTCTGGATTTCCCGATAGATTTGATCGAGATCTTCCTTTGCTCTATAAGTTAAAAAAACAGGACCGGTATTAGCATTAAGTGTATCAACGTGCCGAATACGATCCGCTTCCTTATCAGCTCTTGTATGCTCATGTTTTTTGATCACATCATTTTCATAATCTTCTATAAAAGCGCCAGCTACAAGTCCGATCTGGTCAATATCATCCATGATCAACTGATAAAGATAGAAACAGAGATCTTTGTCTTGGACCAGGATTTTATCACTGATCAGTCTATCCAGATTTTCTTTTCCTTTTTGATAAACAAGATCATCATAAATGTCTACATCATCTGGAAGATCGATCTCAGGTTTGATGACATGCAGGAAACTCAAGGGATTATCTTTAACTAGATCAGATGCTTCAGCAGAGTTTAGAACATCATATGGGGGAGAGGCAACTTCTTCGATGAATTTTTGATTGGGTCTCAATCCTCTGAATGCCTTGATTACAGCCATTTATAGCTCCTCTTGGGTTTTATTTACAAGAATCTGGACATCTCTTTTATTGATATCCCATTTAGTCATATCTGCAACGGGTTTATCCAAACGGGAAATCCTGTCTGTTAATGTTTCCGTTTTTATGTAGTCAGCAAACCGGGAAAATACTTCAGCAATTTCATCATTAGCGAAATACTGCAAATAGATCCTGTCCATAATGTCCAGTTTATTATTCTTTCTTGTAAACTGAATTTTATTTACCAGTTCTCGTGCTAAACCTTCGCTTATCAGATCGGGAGTTAGTTTTATATCCAAAGCTACGTACATATTTTTTCCAGCTTCAAATACAAATCCTTCTTTGTCCTTAATAGTGATAATAATATCTTCTTCTGTGATCCTGAATGATCTGCCATCGAGTTCCAGATAATATTCCATACCTTTATGCAGGGTCTCAACTACATGAGAACCATCAATAGAATCTAAAGCTACACTAATACCTTTCATATGGCTTCCGTATTTAGGTCCCATTATTTTAAAATCGGGTTTGATCTCATACTCGACGAATTTATCCTTTTCACTGATGAATTTGATCTCTTTTACGTTGATTTCTTCTTTGATCAGATCCGTCATCCGTAAAACTACATCTCGGTATTCTTCAGGCACATAAATAGCTTGAAGGGTCTGTCTGACCTTGATCTGGCAATTGTTTCGGGCAGCTCTACCGAGAGAAACCAGATCGATAATTAACTGCATTTCTTTTTCAAGTTCCGAATCGATTAAATTCTCATCTGCTGTGGGAAAATCCATAAGATGAACACTCTTTTCATTTGTCAGATTCCGATAAATATCTTCTGCAATAAAAGGTGCAAAAGGAGCCATTATTTTACTGGTTTCAACTAAAACTCTGTGTAAGGTAAGATAAGCATTTATTTTGTCATCTGTCAATTCAAGTTCCCAGTATCTTCTTCTACTACGGCGGACATACCAGTTACTGAGGTCATCGATGACGAAATTCTGGATCAATCGAACACATTTTGTAAGATCGAAATTCTCCATACTGTCGTTAACCTGTTTATTAATAGAATTCATTCTGGAATAGATCCAGCGATCGATCTCCGAACTGATTTTTCTATTGTCCTGAATATATTCTGCTGCTTTGAATTTATCGATATTTGCATAAGTGACATAGAAGGAATAAACATTTTTCAGAGTTCCCATGAATTTATTCATGATCTCAACAACGTTCTTTTCATCAAATTTTGTTGGGATCCAGGGAGGACTGACAGCAAGCAGATACCAGCGGATCGCATCTGCACCAAACTTAGACATCAACTGGAGAGGATCAACAGAATTTCCCTTACTTTTACTCATTTTCTGACCCTTTTTATCCAGGATAAGATCATTGACCAGAACGCTTTTATAAGAGGATTTTCCGGTGAAGATAGTTGATATGGCAAGCATGGAATAAAACCAACCTCTGGTCTGATCGATCCCTTCACTGATGAAATCAGCTGGGAACAAATCAGGTTCGAAAAATTCTTTATTTTCAAAGGGATAATGCCATTGGGCATAAGGCATAGATCCACTGTCAAACCAGCAATCGATTACCTCGGGAGTTCTTTGCATTTTGTTTTTGCATTCAGGACATTCCAATTCGATTCCATCCACATAAGG
>JAUVIJ010000213.1 GCA_030592835.1 Candidatus Cloacimonadota bacterium
ACAGGGAATAGATCTTTCTGATAATAATATTGCCTGTATTATAGATGAATTCCAACTGCTTGCTATCCTGATAATAAGCATAATCGAATACTTGATTATTGAAATTGATTATACTTCCCTGTGTGGTTTTTAACTCGAAATTCAATAACTTTTCATCGAGAGGTATCAAATTAGCTGGGGTAACTTTGTCAGCCAGGAAATATTCTTTTAAGAAGACTGCTGAAACACCACCACCACGATTTGTAAGCTGAATTCTAATTTTATCGTTCTCCAAGATAAGATCGTCATTTATCTGAATTGTTGAATCGAATTCCGGGGGAGTGATTATCGATTCCTTGGTTGATGCTTCATCTTTTTCTACATCAACAGTAACAACGGCATTAGAATCCGTAATCTCAGTCTGGATTATACCAGGTGTGGTTTTGTTCTTCCAGATTAATTCGTTGCTTAACCAGAAAACAACAATTATTAATAATATAGCAATCAGGGTTTTTCTATCCATTTAAAATCTCCTTTCAGGGAAGTGGATCATATCCACCGGAATGGAACGGATGACATTTCATGATTCTAAGAAACGAGAGAACCAACGCCTTGAAAAAATCGAATTTTTTGAAAGCTTGACGTGAATATTCACTACATGTAGGTGTAAATCTACACGACGATGGCAATAATGGAGAAATGAATTTCTTATATAACAAGAGTAATATTAGTGCCAGGTTATTAAAAATTCTCATCAGCTAAATTGTGAATTTGTGAAGAGCAATAACAGCTCTTTATTAATAGTAACCCAATCAGATAATCCTGAAAGCGGCTTTGCTCTGATAAGATATCTATAGTCTGGTTTGATGATTTCAATATGTTCACGTATAAAATATTTCACGCGCCGTTTAACCTTATTCCTGATGACAGCTTTGCCGACCCTTTTATTAACGATAATACCGATGGAAAATTCTTCCGCTTCCGGATTATTTTGGAATAGGAGCGAAAACAGCTTACTATCTATTCTTCGATTGTTATTATAGATATTTTTGAACTCTGCGGATGAAGTTATGAACTTCATTCATCATTCATCACTTACTGTAAGTCGAGTTCTTCCTTTGGCTCTTCTTCTAGAAAGAACCTTTCTGCCAGCCTGAGTGGTCATCCTGGACCTGAAACCATGTTTATTTCTTCTTTTTCTATTATGCGGCTGATATGTTCTCTTCATTTATTCTCCTTGCACATTGTCCTTTATCAAATTCCTAACTCTCTATAAATCAATTCATTATCAAGTAGGGATTAAGTTCTTATAGCTGATTCTACTGTCAAGAATTATTTGATTCTCAGGCTTTCCTGATGATTTGTTCTCTTTTAGGCCCATTCGATATGAACTTTACCGGTTTCTTCAGATAATCTTCGATAAAATTAATATAATTCCGGGCATTCACAGGCAGATCTTTATACGATCTGATTCCGCTGATATCTTCATTCCAACCCGGCAGTTCTTGATAAACCGGGGTAACTCTGTATAACTGGTTTGTGCTATAAGGAAATACATCACTCACTTTTCCGTCTATGTTATAACCAGTACAAATTTTTAAAGTTTTAAAGGAAGAGAAGACATCAAGCAGGGTTAGTGCGATAATGTCTATTCCGTTTACCATTGCAGTGAATTTAGCTGCAACTGCATCAAACCAGCCACAACGTCGAGGACGCCCCGTTGTTGAACCATATTCATTTCCCCTTACTCTTATCTTTTCCCCGATCTTATCGTGTAGTTCGGTGGGAAAAGGACCTTCACCAACTCTTGTGTAATAAGATTTGAAGATCCCAATGATATTGGAGATTTTCTTTACTGGGAATCCGCAGCTAATAGCTATGGAACCGGTAATTGTATGAGATGAGGTTACAAAAGGATATGTTCCCATGAATATGTCCAGTAAAGCACCCTGAGCACCTTCGAAAAGAATTTTTTTATCTTTCATGCTATTTAGATAGTAAGGAATTTGCTTCACGAAAGGATATAAATAATTAGCTGCGTTCCTGAGATCATCGATGAGCTTATCTGGAACTCCGGAGTCGATTTTGTGGAATTTATAAAGATTCTGTAATCTCTGCATGAGATAATCGCTTTCATAAAGATCACACAGCCTGATCCCTATTCTTGTGGCAACATCAGCATAGCAGGGACCAATACCTCTGCGGGTAGTACCAATCTTCACAGTATCTCCGCTGTTTTCGGAATGGGAATCAAGCTCCTTATGCAGAGGTAATACAATACTAGTTCTGGGATCGATGAAAAACCGGTTCTGGAAACTGATCCCACTTTTCTTCAGATTTTCCATCTCCTCGATCAATTGAAAAGGATCAATTACTACGCCGGAAGCAATGCAGCATGTTTTACCGGGATATAAAATACCGGAAGGTACCAGGTGAAAAACATAAGTCTTATCTCCGGTCTGTATAGTATGACCGGCGTTATTCCCACCTTGAAACCTGACAATCACATCAAAATCAGGGGAAAGGACATCAACTATTTTAGCTTTCGCTTCATCACCCCAGGCACAACCGAGAACCGCTGTGGAATTCATTTTATACCTCTTTGTAGAATATGGAATAACCTTCAATAGAATAATTTAAAAACTGTCAACATTTGTCTTGATAATAAAAAAAATATTGACTTGATATAGAAGTCACCATTTTTATAAAAAAAAGTTAAAATGTAAAAGAGAAAGAAACGTGTCTTATGAATGAAGAAAAAATATTTAGAAGTGACGACGGAAATATTATCCTCGAAATATCTGAGGAAGGGATCCTTGCTAATCTGAACATTCTCGACAATGGATCGATAATCGATGAAAATGTGATAATCGATCTTCTGGATAAGGCCAATATCAGGCACGGGGTGGAACGCGCTGTCAGTTTTTTAAAAGAGAATGAGGTGAATAAAGAATTCAACGAACCGTTTGTTGTAGCTCTCAGTGTAGATCCGGAACAACAGGCAAGCATTTCGTATTTTTTCGATGAGGATAAAACCTATAACCCTAAAAATTTCAAGAGTATTATTGAACTGGATAACTTTATAGGTGTTTCTAAAGAACAACCTCTGGCGGAATTTAAAAATGATGAATTGAACAAGACTAACATTGATATTTTTGGAAATGATGTAAAACCGGCATTCAATAAAAATCAACTTATCCATAATTATCTGGGTGAAAATGTTTATTATTCAATTTACAAACAGCAAATCATGTCCTCAAAAACCGGTTATCCCTATATTGATGATAAT
>JAUVIJ010000215.1 GCA_030592835.1 Candidatus Cloacimonadota bacterium
AATCCAAAAATCGTATACTCCCTTGTTTATACTGTTTTCTATAAGCAATACAAGATCTATGCCAATACAGAGGGTACATTCGTCGACTCTCTGGTTTATGATACAATGCCTATGATGTATGTTCTGGCTTCAGATGGAAAGGAATCGATGTGCAGGACTTGGCCCGGTCACATGAACGGGAGAAGGGGAGGATTTGAATCCGTCAGGGAAGCAGAATTGGAAAATAATTCAGAAAGAATCATATCTGAATCGATCGAATTGCTTTCTGCTCCCAGAATAACAGAAGAAAGGGCTGATATTATCATTGGTGGAGGTCATCTTGCTCTGCAATTACATGAATCTGTAGGTCATGCAACAGAAGCTGATCGAATATTTGGAAAAGAAATTTCCTATGCGGGAAAAACATTTATTAAGCCAAAAATGATCGGTGATTTTACTTATGGTTCTCCTCTGGTAAATATATACAGCGATAGCACGAACAAAGCAGGCATGGGATTTCATATTGTGGATGATGAAGGTACTCCCGGCACCACAGTTGATATCGTAAAATTCGGTATCTTGGTCGGGCAGCAGAATTCTCAGGAAAATGCTCCTTTACTGAGATTAACACCCAGTTCAAATATGATGGCATCATTTGCAGATGATATTCCTTTGATCAGAATGACAAACTTCTGTCTTGCTCCTGGTTCCGGAAGTTTATCCGATCTAATCAAAAAAACAGAACATGGATATCTAATCGATTTCACCAAAACCTGGAGCATCGATGATAACAGGAATAATTTTCAGTTTACCACAGAAATCGGTTGGAAAATTGAAAATGGTGAGATAAAAGGTCTTGTTAAAGAACCAACCTATTATGGAATAACTCCTGAATTCTGGGGTTCCTGTGATGCGATTTGTGGAGAAGAAGAATGGGAATTTCACGGAACTTTTCACTGTGGTAAAGGAGAACCGGGTCAAGCAATGCATTTATCTCACGGTGTTGCTCCTGCCCGATTCAAGAATGTGGTAGTAAATGTAAAAGCTTAAAGCTGATTAAACCCCTGATTTTGGAGGTGAATTAATGAAAATAAATACTTTTTGTCATATAGAAATACCCGCCCCTGATCTTGTTAAGGCAAAGGATTTCTATGAAAAGATCTTTTTGTGGGAAGTTACTATCCTTCCGGACAAATCTTATGCTTTTTATGATGATGGACTTATCGGTGGAGGATTCGATCCAACCATGCCTGCGTGTAGCGAAGGTGTAAACCTGGTAATTGAAGTCGAGAATATAAATAAAAAGTTAGAGGAAATAAAGACTGCTGGAGGAAGTATAATTAGAGAAAAGACCAGGATATCAGATGAACATGGTTATTATGCTTCTTTCCTCGATCCCAACGGTGTTCGGTTATCTATATGGTGCGAAGATTAGACAACCTGAACTCCATTCTCTGTATCGACAACATGTCTATCTTGATACACAATGAACGTGAAAATCAAGAAATTGTGATCGCTGTTCCCCATCATTCCTTTTCCGGTACAGATAAGTTACCAACCGTAGATAATCGTTCAGCGGATGAAAACACCGGTTTTCTGGGTAATTATATAGCAGAAAAACTTAATTGTTCTTCCATAATCGCATCCAATTATTCATTTGATGTCAATAAAACAAGAAGTAGTGATTATTATCAGTTTATTTTGAAAAATAAACCCTTTTTTCTTATCGAAATACACGGACATAAAAGCACTAATACCCCATTTGATATCGAAATCTCCTCCGGTAAATTGGAAAGAAACCATATATCTATAGAATTCGCTGAGATCCTGATCGAATCATGTAAAAAAGATCCTGTACTGAATCATCTGAAAATTTCCGGAGATTTTAATCTTATCTATTATCAAGCAACTCAGAGTAAATCAATAACTGATGATCGCTGGATAGCGCTGCATATTGAACTTCCTCTGGAATTAAGAAAAGAGAAAGATAACAGCTTACCTCCTGATAAAGGATTCCGTTTTTGCGATCATTGTATATCAGCAATAGAAAAGCTATATACGAAAAGAAATTTAATCGAATAATGTCGGATTTTAGAAGAAGGGATTAGCCTGCCAAGCCATTTTATCCGCCGTAGTCTTGACGTAGGTGGAAGCTTGAGCTTAGGCTGGGGGATGAAGTTACTTCAGAAACCTTCCAAAGGTCTCTTACAAAGAAAATCTTATTTTGTTGACCTTTGGAAGGTTTATATAAGTTCTACATAATAAAGTAAAGGAGAAGACCATGAAAAAAATCGATTTTAAAAGTTTTCTAATCGGTGTTTTAGCCATTTTATTACTTGTGATAATTTTAGGGAGCTCAATCCCTGATTCTCAAACTAACCAGATCGGAAAATATCAGGTTTCCGCCGCAGCAACCAACAAATCACCAAAGTATATTATTATCGATACTGAGAGCGGTAATATAGTAAAAACCGGATATATCTCAGGAAATTAGAGGTAGTGCTATGCCAGCTACAAATCATAAGGGAAGAATAATCACAGGGATTTTAATAATAACTTTGGGTCTGGTATTATTACTCTTCAGAAATGAACAGATCGATACTTTTCAATTGATCCTGGGAGGCTTATTCTTAGCCGGTTATTTCTACAAAGGAAGTTATGGTTTACTAATTCCCGGGTGTCTGCTGACAGGTCTTGCCCTTATTTCAGTAAAAACTAAATACTTTGGATTTTCTGATGATGATACTTTCGGATTAGGAATCGGGTTTATAGCAATCTATGTTATCGATAGACTATATAAAGGCAAAACACACTGGTGGCCCTTAATTCCGGGAGTAATACTTATTCTAGTCGGTATTCATAAACTGAAGGATTTTTTTGATATCGGTTGGCCTGTAATTCTAATAATTGTTGGTATCTGGATTATTATTAATTCCCTGGGATTATTTAAAAAGAAAAAATGACATTTTCGATTCCTTTTTTTGAGATCCGGAAAAATTAATGCTCCAATAGTATATTTTAATTAGAAATATAATTCTATATCAGCCCGGTTCTGCTTAGATAAAGAGATCCAATATTAGTGAACAACTCCGGCAGAACTATAGATTCCCAGAAAGTTTGATCAAAAAGAACCTTTTCAGTTGAACCCGGATAATGCAGTAGAGGTTTATTAAAGAGTAGTAATATTTTATAGGGGAATACAAGCTGAGAATAACACAAATACCACAAGAAATTGTAAATTTTAAAAT
>JAUVIJ010000230.1 GCA_030592835.1 Candidatus Cloacimonadota bacterium
CCGGTAGCAATTAAGGTCACCTTGATCTTTCCTTCCAGTTCCTGATCAAAGATAATACCGCTTATAATATCACTTTTTTATGTAGTTTTTTTACGAATCGCCTCAGAAATGATCTCAAATTCATCCATCTTAAAATCTTTGCCGGCTGTTATATTAACCAGGAATCCTGGACAATTCTCAATTTTCACATCGGTTAGGAGTGGATTATTCAAGGCATTATGAATCGCTATTTGAGCCCTTTCGTCACCTTCGCCTATAGCAGAACCCATCAGAGCGAATCCCCGATTCGCCATCACAGTGCTGACATCGGCATAATCAACTTTAATATATCCACTGGAATTTATGATATCAGAAACTGCTTTAGCCGCCTCGTAGAGAACATTATCGGCTCTCTTGAAAGCATTTATAACAGTCATGTCGGGATATAAATCCTTGAGCTTATCATTAGGTACAACGATCAGTGTATCGACCAGGTCTCTCAATTTGAGAATACCCGAATTTGCATTTTCCATTCTTTTCTTGCCCTCACTGGAAAAAGGTCGATTAACTATTCCAATCGTCAGGATATTCATTTCCCTGGCCAGGGCTGCAATTACCGGGGATGCTCCCGTTCCTGTTCCACCACCCATTCCTGCGGCAATAAATAATAGATCTGTTCCCGATAACTGTTTGCGGATCTCATCACGGGATTCATCGGCCGATTTCCTTCCTGTTTCGGGATTTGCACCGGCTCCCAGACCTTTTGTAGTCTCTTTACCAAGCTGAAGTTTTAATTTGGCTTTTGACTTCTTCAGATCAGTTATATCCGTATTTGCAGCAATAAACTGAACTCCGGTCAGAGAATTGTCTATCATCGTGTTGATGGCATTACCACCGGCACCACCAACTCCGATAATCTTTATATTTGTTCCAAAAGGGATTTCATCTTTCTCAAGATCTAACTCCAGCATTTTTCCCCCTAAATATAATCTTTGAAGAAATTACCAATTTTCTTCAATATAGATTTTAAACCATCGCTGCTGTAACTGACGGGTCGTCTCTTAAAATCACTATCGATCACATTATCCTTAACATGATAAAGAATCCCAACACTGGTTGCATATTTAGGGCTGTCTAAGCGCTCCGTGGATCCGGTAAGACGAGACAGATTGGGATATCCGACCTTGGTTGACATATTAAAGATCTCCTGTGCCAGGATCTCTGTATTCTTTAGTAGAGAAGCTCCTCCAGTCAGCGTTAACCCTGCAGTTATCATATCCAGTTCATTATGTTCGAACAGGGTCTTATAGGCTCCTTCCAGGATTTCCCGCATCCGTGCTTCGATGATCTCGATTATGTAGCGCAGTTTTTTGGCTTTTGATTCTCGACCACCGATCCCTTCAATATCGATGATTTTATCTTCGAAAACACCCGTAACAATTGAAGAACCCATGTTAATCTTGATCTGTTCAGCATTTTGGGGACTTGTGTGAAGCCCTATCGCAATATCCTGTGTTATGTTTGTTCCTCCCATAGGAATGACAGCGCTGAACCGGATACTGCCCTTATAGAAAACTGCGATATCTGTAGTTCCACCACCGATATCGATCAGGATCGATCCCAGGTTTTTTTCTACTTCATTCAGAACTGCAAGGGAAGAGGCAATCGGTTCCAGGAAGATATCCTCAACAGAATATCCAGCTATTTCCACACATTTGGAGATATTGCGGAGTGTATTAATATCTGCCATGACAATATGCACAAAAGCTGTCAGGTTGAAACCACTCATATTCACCGGATTCATGATGCCATCTAATCCATCAATTTCATAATACTGTGGGATAGCATGGATGATCTCAAGACGATCGTTTCCCTGTTGGATCTTGATATTGTTTCTGGAATTGGAGATCACATTCTCTACATGATTATCATTGATCTCACAGGGTTCTGAACCTGCTGTAAGAGCTATTCTGCCAATGGCATTCTGACTTTTTATATGACTACCAGCTATGCCGACAAAGAGATTTCTGGCTTTAATATCAGCCATCTGTTCGGCTTTATCGATAGCAAACTTGATCGATTCAGAGGCTTTCAACATATCGATAACGATACCATTCAATAAACCCTCAGACGAACCTGTTCCGACTCCTAGAATGTTTATTTTATTTTCTTCGGTGATTTCAGCTATTAAAGCACATATTTTGGTAGTACCTATATCGATCGCTGTAAAAACATGTCCAGGTTTCATGTATCCTCCGGTCTTACAATCAATTTTTCTTCAAATCTAAGGTCCACAATCTCACCTTTATGAAACTCGCGATTTTTTTCGATAAAAGAGAATCTGCGATATTTTTGAGGAATATCACCTTCTCCAAATAATATTTTATATCCCTTATTCAACTCAATCAAATACAACTCGTTATCCCAGATGTAAAATTCTGAAATTCTGGATAAAAATTCAGGATCTTCACCCTGGATTTGTTCATGGAATTCGAAAACACGATCTACAACCTGATCTTCCACTATATTACCGATTACAATATCTGCACCAGCAATATCAGTATGGATCACCGGCAGATTTTCTCCCGGATATAAAACATCATTCTCCAGAACCAGTTTCTCTTTATCAACGGGGAAGAGGTTGCCTTCCCCGGTCTTCAGATAAAACAACCCGGTACGTTCTATAACTCTGATCTTGAGGACATCTGGTATTTTCCTCGAGATTTTGATTTTATCTATTCTATGTATATTCTCAAATTTCTGTTTTACTTCCGATCCGGAGATGTGATACAGATTCTGACCAACAAATTCACTGGCAAGATTGGCCAGGAATTCTTCTTCCAGATTAATATTACCGACAATCTTTATACTTTTTATGTTCAAGAACTTGAAACTGCTTAATAAAGATCGGATCCCGTAAAATAAACC
>JAUVIJ010000155.1 GCA_030592835.1 Candidatus Cloacimonadota bacterium
AGTAAACGAGCGAGTAAGATAATTAAAACTCTGGCTCCGGAAGGCTGGACAGATCTGGCTCTTATCAGTGTGGGACTCGGTTTGACTGCCTTTTTGGGGGAAACAATCCTGATTTATGATACCTCCATGATATTGGTTGTAATAGCAATAACACTTATTATTGCTGCTGTTGGATATATTTTAGGTTCAGTATTGGATTGTACCAGGAAATCTGCTGGTTGGTTTGTAGTTCCTGTTCTAATAATTGCCGGTCTATCTGGTTTGGTAATACCTAGAATGATCAAAAGCGAAATTATATTTTTAAGTTTAATCTCTCTTGCTGTTGCTGTTATAGCTTACTTTCGTATGAAAAAAAACCTGATTTCTTATCAATACGAAACTGACAAAAAACCGATTGATCCCCATCTTGAATTAATACCTGACCTGGCAGAAATGATAGTAAAACCTCAATATCAGAGATTTACAGCATTTCAACAAGCTTATGAAAAGGCAGGAGAATTTATAACAGGAAAAAGTAGTATAATATTGATTACCGGTCCTAGTGGTCGTGGAAAAACAGCTACAGCAGAAGCATTGATTGAAGAGATCAAAACTGAAACATCGTATGATTTATTAGTTTTGAGAGGTGAATGCCCCAACCAGGAAGCTCATCTTAGTCCTTACATGCCTTTGCAGCAAGCATTGGGTCATATTACCGGGATTAACTTCAGTTCGGTTAATAAAGATAATTCCAATGTCGACTCGATTTTAGATAGTTTGATGGATTCTGTCATACCTTTCTCTTCCTTATTACTGTCGGGAGATGAAGCTGGAAATGGATTACAGTCGAGGGAACAATTGAATAATTTAATATTCAGTTCTCTGGTTAAAATGTGCAAAAAATCCAGGGTAATATTATTTTTAGATGATCTGCAATGGATAGATGATGCAACAAAAGATTTTTTGAATTACTTGAATGATAGATTAAACGAAAATAACAATTTACCATTATTATTGTTATTAACCTCAAGAACTCATGAATCGGCAGCAGAAATCGGTTTAAATCCTGAGAATATAGTTGAGATTGATCCTTTTCAGGATAATGAAAAAGAGATGATTTTGAATAAAGGGTTAGGTTTTGAAGCAGGTTTAAGTCAAGATCTTTTAAAAAGCTTTGGAAATATTGCCAATAAGCAGGGAGAGATGTTTTTCTTCTTATCAACATTGGGGGAACTGGCTAGAGATGTAGCTTTTAAAAGAGGTGATTTTGGGTATGTTTTAAGTGAGAAATATAAGACAGTAGATCAATTACCTATTCCAGATTCTTTTACAGATTCGGTGATGGAACAGTTTCAGAGAATCACAGAAGAGAGGATGATTGTAGAATGTGCAGCTTGTTCGGGATTGGAATTTGAAGTGGAAGTTTTGGCTAAAAGTTTGGAAATGTCACGACTTGAATTGTTGTGTTCTCTAAATAGAATAGAAACAGAGACGGATATTATCTATGATGTTGGAGAATTTGATGATATTTATGCTTTCAGATCATCAGCGGTTTTGGAGGTTATCCGAAATAATTTAAAGATCTATAATTATGGACCGCTTAACCCCCAGGTACCGCAAATCATTAGAGAATATCATTCCAGATTGGCTGCTGTACTGGAAAACAAAAAAGGAAGTTCGGTATTTGATATAGCCGGTCATTACTATGCTGCTGGCAGATTATATGCCGATAAGGCAATAGAATACTGCATAAAAAGTACGCATTCTGCTGCTGGACTTTTCCAACATGAAAATGCATGCAGATATTTGGAAATGGCTAAAGAGTGTGCAAAGGTTTCCGGACGAGTACGTGAGTTGGAAAGTGAATTTTTACAACTGGAGATCACAGACTCATTGGTTGAGAATAGCAGGCAGGAAGAGATAGCAGACAAAGCCTGGAAATATCTTGAGGGGCATAATGAGATTAGAGATTCTTTGAGATTATTGATCAGCAAGAGTTTCTATAATGCCGGTCTTGCCAGCGGTGATCAACAATATTTCAAGAAAGCTGTAGAAACAGCATCAGTTTTGGCAAATACTGGTGATGATCAATTCATCCGGGCGGAGAGTAAACAGATCATAGCAATCAGCCTGGAGCGTAACAGAAAAGATGAGATAATAAATAATCTTGAAAGTGCTTACTCTGCTCTTTTAAAATTAAGTGAAAATTCTATGAGAACCAGAGAATTACGATCACGAATCGAAAATTCTCTGGCTGAAAGACTGACCTATGGAAATAGTGATGAGAAACAACACGCAGAAGAGTTATTCCTGCATAGCATAAAAATAAAAGAGGAACTTATTGATAAACCCGGACTTGCAAGATCGTGGGGAGGGCTGGGAAGACTATATCTGGAAATGAATAAGATTCCTGAAGCCAGAAAATGTTTTGAGAAGGATCTTGAACTGTGTCACCAGATCGGTGATAAGGGTGGAGAAGTAAAGATGTACAGCTTTATTGCAGACTGCTATGGTCGAGTAGGTGATTATAACAATGCCAGAAAATCCTATAAGGATTCTTACCGTTTAGCTGATAATCTAAATGATCGATTATTTGCAGCTCGGGGATTAATAATCGTCGGATTAAAATCCCAAACGACGGAAGATTTAAAAGAATATGGTGAATTCCTCTTAGAAAATCGTGAAGCAGCTTTAGGGATTTGGTCGGGATTCTTTGATGAAATCAGGGAATCGGTAAAAGGTAAAGAGAAATTACCACGATGGCTGAAAGAGATTGGGGCAACAATTACGGATTAGAAAATAACGAACAACGAATTTCGAGTTATGCAATCTAATAACGATGCTTAATCTCTGATTTTTAACAAGATATTTCTTAGCCTTTAATTTCCTGATAAACCTGTGAATTCGGGTATTTATTTTTATCAATTAAAAATGGAATATTCAGTAGTCAGAAAGAGGATGTTATTATTAAGATAATTTTTTTACTTGACCTTACTACGATCAATTTTGCAAATTGCACTAGATTTAAAAAACATTTTTTATCTTTTCCAATAGCATTATCAGGAGGTTTCAAAGCATCTAAATTTATCACATTTTTTCTAATTACAAAACAGGAGGTGTGTTATGAAAAGTATCAAATTAATAATGATACTGATGTTAATAGCCGTTAGTATTTTTGCTCTGTCGGAAGAACGGGTTTCAAGGCTAAGAGAAGCTGAACATCTGATAATTGCTCCCGATGAGTTCATTGTGCTGGCAAACCAATTGACAGATTTCTATTATGATGAATTTGGAATTCAAAGAACCGTGGTTGACCAGCAGGATATTTTCGATCAGTATAGCGGTGGTATTCCAGATGCAGAGGCGATAAAGACTTATATTATGGATTTCTTTGATGATCCGTCAGCCTGGCTCGAATGTTCGGTATTACTAATGGGAAGTGGCACGAACGATTGGAACAATAGTTCGCCCAAAAACAAGATAATGGTCTTTGGAAACAGCGATGATAATTTTGTTGATTTCGATAATGATCTTCAACCTGAAATACCCATTGGAAGATTACCAGCTAAGAATGTAACTGATCTGCAGTTGATGATCGATCGAATGATACAATATATTAATGAGCCGAACATTGGTTGGTGGAGAAATAAAGTGCTGATAACAGCAGACGATGAATATAAAGCCGGTGGTTTGGAAGGATTAACTTATAATAGCGGACTAAACCACACAGCTCGTGCTCAGGATGTTTCAGAAATATTAAATGATGGAGTGTGGGTTGATAAAGTGTTGGGGATCGAGTATGATTTCGATGAATTCGGGCATAAACCTGAAGCAGCACAGGATCTGATAGACAGGATAAATGAAGGTCGTTTGATCTGGTATTATATTGGTCATGGGAACAAGGATCTATTGGGAGATGAATATTATTTCCATGTTTCCCAGCATTTGCAATTGCTTCAAAATTCACAGCATCTTTCATTATTTATTGCAGCTTCGCCTAATGTCGGTCATTTTGACGATCCCGATTTCGATTGTATGGCAGAAATACTTCTTTATTACTCAAATGGTGGTTCCATTGCATCGATCGCTCCCACTCGTTCATGTTCCGGTAATCCCAACACAACTTTAATAAAACGATTCCTGGAAAACATTATAAATAATGATGACTATCTCGGTGCAGGATTATTGGAAGCAAAGCTAAATTCGGGAGCCAATCTTGCAAACAGTAAATTGTTCAATTTATTGGGTGATCCGCTGTTATTTGTAAATCCGCCGCAGTCGGATACTTCCATAATAATAGAAGGAAATCCGGATACATTATTTGTTGGACAGGAAGTGGAAGTGGTCGGACAGGTTGAACCATCCAGTGATTTTGAGTATGCAAAAATAAAATCTTTTGAATCTGAATACGATCTTAATTATACCAATACTTTGGGAAACCAGACGTATAGTGTGGATTATACAAAATTCGGGATCCCGTTTTTTGAGAATGAAGTAATTATTTCAAATGGAAATTATTATGATTATTTCACTATTCCGGAAACTATCCAGTTCGGAGAACATGCAAGGATTATCAGCTATATTTATAATGAAGAACAAAATACGGATTATATACAATACTGTTATCCACTAATTATTTCTGATGAGAATGTAAATGTGACGGAAGATATTATTGATCCTGTTTTTGTAAATATGTACAATTACCCCAATCCCTTCAACTCCAGTACAACGATACATTTTGAAATCACCAGTCTTCGCCAAGGCTACGCCGGGCAGGCGAATTCACCTGAATTTTCTCGAATTGAAATTTATAATCTAAAAGGGCAGAAAGTAAGAACATTGAATATTGAAAATTGTAAATTGAA
>JAUVIJ010000105.1 GCA_030592835.1 Candidatus Cloacimonadota bacterium
GTTCAAGATGCTTATAAAAGAATTTAACAATTTTGTTTTTTTCTTCTTTTAAAGGTTTACTGTCAGATGTGTAAATAGTTAATTTTCTTCCCATTTATTTTCTCCTTTGTACATATTTTGTATTATGATTAATGTTTGGACACTGCCACGTTCTTCTTGCTTTTCTTTCAATCTGAATGTGAAGTGGCTTGTTAGCAGCATCTATTCTTATTTTAGCAACATACATTTTTTCACCGAAACAGTTTTACCATTAACATATAGTTTATAAAAATAGACTCCTGAGCTCACGAGTTTACCAGTTTCATCATCACCATTCCAGATAATTGAATGTGAACCTTTAGAAAACTCATTGTTAGTTAAAGTTTTGATCTTCTGACCTTTAATATTATAAATAGAGATTTCAACTTCACTATCATTTGGAATTGAGAAAGAAATCGTTGTGGTTGGATTGAAGGGATTAGGATAATTTTTATACAGTAAATTAGTATTTGGAATTAAGTTCTCATTTGCACCAACAACAACGTTCTGATTTTCATAAGCTCCCATATCGATTCTTCCTCCGTATATTCGAGGATTTCCAGCAAGATCATATTCAGGTAAATTTAAACCAGTTGTATCTGGAGTTCCAGAATTTACACAAGGTGATAAATCTTGAATAGAGTACGAGTAATTCCCTGATCCAACAAATAATGGGTCATCATCTATATTGCCTATTCCTGCCCAACCACCTTGAATATTTGAGTACGCTACTGAAACAGTATCAGAAGAAACATAAATTTCCTGAGGAGTATCATTCCATAAAATACAGTTTACTAAATTAACTGAAGAGCCAAATTGGCAGTAGATTCCACCACCTTCAGATCCTGCAGAATTCTCACAAATTGTTACATTTTTCAAATTTGAGATAGAATTACGAAAATGAATACCACCACCTTTGTTGGAAGCTGAATTGTTTGAAATAATGACATTCTGCAAATCTATATTTGAAGAAGCACAATTAATTCCACCAGCAAATGATTCATCTCCAGTAGATGAATTTTCACTAATAATTACATTCACTAAACTTAGATCAGAATTATTTGTACAAGTAATGCCACTTCCACCTCCGTACTCTCCACTAACAGAATTATTTACTATCGTTACATTTTCTAAACTCGGACTAGAATCATTCCAACAATATATTCCACCTCCTGAACCAGAAGCATCATTATCTATTATTATAACATTTTTAATATTCGGGCTTGAATTACTTTCACAACAAATGCCACCACCAAAGTTCATTGCTGAATTATTTGTAATATATACGTTTGATAGACTAGGATCAGAATCTAAGCCACAATAAATTCCACCTCCATATGAAGCTAAATTATCATTAATTATTAGATTTTCTAATTTTGGACTAGAACTTAAGCAATATATACCTCCTCCAGCGTATCCAAGACCGTTAGTAATAGTAAATCCTGTGATCACAGTTGTTGTATCTATAATACCACTTAGAATTGTAATACAAATCGCAGAATTTAGACTGTTATTGGCATCAATAATACAGTTTTCTGCTCCATTGCCAATCAATTTAATACTACTTGTTTCCGGCCAAACAATTCTCTCATAAGTACCAGAAGCAACCAAAACAGAATCACCCTCTACTGCCACATTAAGTCCTTCTTGAATTGTGGCATAGTCAACTGGTATGTTAATTACTGTTGCAGATAAAATTGTTGTAACAAAAAACGCCAAAATCAGCATTAAATTTTTTCTCATTTTATCCTCCAACTCATTTAGTAGCTGTTAATGTTTATATCCCCATCAAAATCGTCGTGTACACCATCGATTTGGTATTATATACGACAAATGTTACGGATTTATATTTTAAATTTCCCATTTTCTTCAATTTCTTGTCATCTAAATTATCCATTTTTTACCTTGTTTTTCTAAATCCGAAACTGCAAATTCAAAGCTAACTGTCAAATAGAAAATAACTCGCCCTCTGAATAAATGCAGTAGCTGTTTATCTAAATTTATCCGGTTTGTAATAAGGGTGTTTCAGGCAAACTATCTCAAGCCATAATATCAAACCCGGAAAGATCATTGCCACGCAAAAAAACTCCATTCCACAATCAAGGGCAAAAAGCCCGATAAAAATACCGGCTGCACACGTATAAATAATCGACAGAATAATTGCCCATCTTTTTCTTTTAATAATTCCGATGGTTATCACAATGTTCAGAATGAGCCATGGGAGCAGGAAGAACAGACCTATCGCTCCAAAAATGCCGATCATGGTTCCCATTTCTCCGGCTTTAAAACCATGGTATCCAAGTTCTGTAACAAACAAGACTGTAATTAATGATAAAACCAATCCGCTGATAAACAGCCAAATAAGTATGGTTCCCTGCCGGGGACGGGAGATTTCCATATCAGTTGGGATTTCGTAGGGTTTTCTGGATTCGAAGGGTTGCATAATATCTTTAGAAATTCTTTCTTTCATCTTTCTACCATCCAAATGCTCAGTTTCTTCTTGACATACAAAACAGCAATAACTGTTTGATGTCAATCTTATTATGCAGATCTTTTGAAGTTAAAATGAAATGAGGTTTTTTGATGACAAAGAACAGGACAAATTATCTTTCCGAAGAATTTATAGCTCGTATAGACAAATTCAATCTGCGGGCAAGGCTTATTGTGGAAGGTTTTATCACAGGCTTACATAAATCTCCATATCATGGTTTCAGTGTGGAATTTTCCGATCACCGCCAATACAACCCTGGCGATGCCATCCGGAACGTAGATTGGAAAGTATATGCCAAAACGAACCGTTATTACATTAAACGTTACGAAGAAGAAACCAATCTTAAATCATACATCATCGTTGATCACAGCGCATCTATGGGTTATTCATCGGGAACTTTTTCCAAGCTCGAATATGCTAAAGCATTTGCCTCTGCCCTATCCTACCTGATGATATCACAACAGGATGCAGTGGGACTTCTCACTTTTTCAAATAGAATAACCGATTATATTCCTCCCCGCTCTATGAGGTCATACTTGAACATCCTGCACAAAAAACTTTTTGCCTTGAAACCGGAAGATACTACGAATACGGTTGAGATATTGCATTCCCTGGCAGACAGAATAAAAAAAAGAGGATTGATAATCCTGATATCCGATATGCTGGACGATCCGGATAAAATTTTGCAGGGATTACTGCACTTCCGACATCAGAAACATGAAGTAATTCTTTTTCATATCCAGGATAAAAAGGAACAGGATTTCGATTTTAAAAGAGAAACAGAGTTTGTAGATTCCGAGACCGGTGAAAAGATAATTGTTTCACCCTGGCAGATCAGGAAGGATTATCTTGAAGCTTATAATGAAAATGCTGCTTACCTGAAAACCAAATGCCATGAATCGTTCATTGAATATAATCCGATAACCACGGAAACACCTTTTGAAGATAACCTGCTGGGTTATTTGATAAAACGTTCTAAATTGATGTGAGATTAAACAACAAAACTTGACACAAGTTGAAAATCTTGTTCATTCTTCAAACTTAAGTCAAGATTGTCTGCCACCTTAACACAAGTTTTATACATTCTAAAGTTTTTTATTTAAGCAGCAAGCACTTCTTTCTATCTATACTTTTTCCATCAATTCTTAGATTAATAAAATAAATTCCCGATGGTTGTGATTTGCCATTTTCATCTGTGCCGTTCCAGAGAATTTGTTGATTTGGAGATTTGTTGATTTGGAGATTTGAAAAGGTTTTGACTTTTTGACCTTTAAGATTATAAATTTCAATCTGTGTTTGTTCGTTTTGTTGGTTTTGCCTGCCCTGGTGCATACCGGGGTCGTTGCTAAATTGAAAAGAAATAGTTGTAGCAGGACTGCGACCGGCTCCGGCAACTGCCGGATTGAATGGATTGGGAAAGATTCCTACAATTTGAGTTCTTAAATTCTGAATATCCTGTGGAGTACCGCTTCCCGATTCTTTTTCCAGTATATTTGAAAATGCCGGCTCTGATTCTATTCCATTTGTATAAACAGATTTTACTGCAAATTGATAAAAATCGGGCGAAATATATTCCCACAGTGTATCAACAAAACATGTATCTTCCAGTTCGGTTGCTATTATGATCCAGGTATAAGGGTTTTGCTGGTTCTCTTCTTTAAATCTATATACATTAAAAGATTCCAGCATTCTATAATCCGATGGAGCCTCCCATGTTATTTCAACTTCCGTGCCTTGTATATCTTGTGTGGCAGTTACATTATACGGCGGGAAAGTTATTTCATTCAGGACTATTGTTCCCAGATCAAGATTAATATTGCCAACCGCCACTTGTTCTGAATATGATTCATATCCAAACTTTGAAATTTGTATATCGTAGTCATTATTTTCAAAAACTTCCGGAAAGATAAAATCACCATTTACATCTGTAACAGTATCATAATCTTGAACACCATAAAGGAATACAACAGCACCTTCCAGACCTGTTTGAGGTTGGTCGCTTCCCTCCACATGACCACAGATTTCAACCGTCCCCACAGGTTCCAGAGAAAAATCTATCACAGTTGTCTGGTCTTCGATAACATTGCAGGGTATCGACTGCGGATAATATCCATACCTTGAAGCTGTAAGATTGTATGAACCTTCAAAAACATTTCCAAAACGATAAAATGCAGAGCCGTTGCTGACGGTAGTAATTTGCGTTTCTTCAATGGTTATAGTTGCGCTCGGTATTATGACTCCACCCGAATCATAAACATTTCCTTCTATAACGCCAAGTCCATCGAGTTCCAGAAAAAAGCTCGTATTAGGAAACCTGCTGAATACATAGGAGGTTGCTGGCGGATTGTTCGGGTAAATTACAGAATGGCTGTTAACTGCTCTTGTTCTATCATAATGTATAGTTGTTATTGTTTCATTAAATTGATCATCTGTACTATAGGTGAAATTTTCCCATACACGGTATGTCATCATAACAAGATTTCCTCCGGTATAATGAAAAGGGCTATCCAGAGGAATCATGATAGTGTTTGAGCCGGATGGAAAATCAACCATTCCATTAAAAACAAGGTTCAAGGAAGTAGCCGGTATCCAACCGCTAGTCAGGTTACTTTGCGCTGTCATATTCATCCAGATTTTCACGGACTTATCGGGAAGATACGAAGTAAAGTCATTGTAATAGGCAATTGCGTGAATGATCCCTGTATGATTGATCTCCGTAGGAAAATAGATGGTTTCGGAAATATTGTTCTCAAAATAAAAATTAAAAGGATACCAATTAGTTTTGTGAGTACCATATCCTACTCGGATTTCCATCAGCCCGATCTCTAATATGTTAACCTGTAAATTTGAGGTAGTATTATTGGAGAGGTCTTCATCGTTTTCTAAGAAAACTTCTGCATAAATGTGGGTTATTGTTGCCGGTTCGTCTGGAGGAACTATCCAGACAAGGCTGTGAAAAACTTCTTCTTCAGATTCAATTGTTTCGGCTATATTCAACTCATCCAGGATTTCACCACCTTCACGTATTAATTTTATTGTATAATTTTCCTGATCGTTATTTCCATAATTTTTTATGCAAACATAATAAACACCAGAGCATCCTTGATAAACAGCGGGAGGACCGGATATTGATTTAGCTGACAGATCATTATCGAAAGTTGTTGTTGGCGGAAAAGTGATATTGTCTATCCAGCCTGTGTCCATACCATCCGAACCGCCTGGATCTTTTATATAGCTCCATCTGAAAGTGTGAATACCGGGTTGAACGGAAGTAGAAAATAACTCCCACTCCTGCATTCCGGATATACTCTCAATTTCAGTATTATCAATATAAAATTTATAAACATCGCTATTTTCCTGACTGCTTACTTTCCAGTAAAAGCTGATATCACCTTCATACGTGGTCTCCATTGAAATAGATAAAGATGTCATCTCTTCATCTTCGATATCACCAGCCTGGGCACAGTAGGGGTCCTCGTAGGGATTGATGGCTGTGATAATCCAATCTGCATTACCGCTGAATTGCCAGTTGTATGTATAAAAGTTACCGGATTCAAAACCTTCGAAGTTTTGAGAAAACAGAACGGAAACCAAGTATAAAAAAGCTAATATAAAAAATGTTTTTTGGGTCATATCTTTCCCCTTCGATAAAAAAGCAATCACGATCAAAAAAAAAAATTATCCTGAAAATTTGTAAAGAACAAAAAAAAGAGCAGTCCATAAAATGATCCGGATCGCTCTTAATAAATCATATATGAAATCTTTTTCTTACTTACATTAATAGCAAATGTACTTATGCTTATAAACCTTCGGAAGGTCAAAAAAAGCAAGAAGTCCTAAAACCCATGGTATGCACCATGGCAGGCATTCCGAAGGTTAGGCTGATATTATTTCAGCAGCATCATTTTTTTCACCTTTGAATAAGTATCTGTTTTTAATTTTAGGAAATATATACCTGAACTATATTCTGATGCATTCCATTCAAATAAATGTCTTCCGGTTATGAACTTTTTGCTTTCTACGATTTCACCTTTAATGTTATAGATAGATATAATCCCTTTTTCGTTTTCTTTTACATCAAACCTGATCGATGTTGACGGATTAAATGGATTAGGATAGTTCATATATAATTTCGTTTGTGCCGGAGGAAGGATTTCGCCAACCCCTGATTGTGTAACATTTATGTAGTCGATTTTAATTTCCGTATCATCGGTCACTCCATCTGTAACGCATAAAGATACTGTATAAATTCCGGGTGTCTCGTATATGTATGTCGGATTAGGTTCATTGCTGTCAATTGTTCCATCGTAATTAAAATCCCATAACCTTCCGACGATGTTCCCGGCAGATAAATCTGTAAATTGAACTTCGAGTGGAATCGCTCCGGAAGTAGGTTCTGCGA
>JAUVIJ010000064.1 GCA_030592835.1 Candidatus Cloacimonadota bacterium
AAATTGTTTCTGAATATCTTTATGATATGCATTAAATTTTTCTAAACCATCCCCCTATAAAATATTACTACTCTTCAATAAACCTCTACTACATTATCTGGGTTCAAAATCTGATATGTGATAAATATAAAAATAATTATTTCTCTAAAAGTTAAATAAAAGAAAAAAAAGGAGTTCTCATATTTTTGTCAACAAAACTTTCGAAAGTCCATTGAATAAAGAAAAGACCGGCTATATAACCGGTCTTCCATAAAAATGTTTTTAAAATATTATAATGTTATAGCGCCAGTGGGGCAAGAATCCAGGCAGGCACCGCAATCAACACATTTTTCTTCGTCGACTTTTGCTTTGTCATCAACCATGGTCAGTGCTTCCACCGGGCAGGTTTCGATGCAGGCAGCACAGCCTACACAAGTTTCTTCATTAATAACTACAGCCATTGTTCCTCCTGATAATTATGAGTCGGCGTCAAAATAAAAAGACCGAATTTTCTTTCAAGTTTTTTTATCAGATTATAATCTCTTTTTGTGGGAAAGAAAGAATTCGACTGCATTTTCGTAAGTTTTTTCCGCCACATGATTGGGACTTAATCCTTTGATCTCTGCTATCTTTTCGATAATATACCTGAGATTGAGAGGTGAATTTCTTTTCCGCCGTACAGGTATTGGACTGAGAAAAGGGCTATCGGTCTCGATCATTATACTTTCTATAGGTAAATTCCGAACTACCTCCTGGAGTTGATTATTTTTATAGGTAATTGTTCCCGGAACAGAGATCAACCATCCCTGATCAACTATCCTACTAGCAAAGAGATAATCACCGGAAAAACAGTGAAAAACAACTTTGTGAGGATTGTAATCTTTCAGGATATCCCAGCAATCTTCATGTGCTTCCCGATCGTGGATGACTATCGGGTAATCAAGCTCAACAGCTATTTCCACCTGGTGTTGAAAAACCTTTTTCTGGAGATCGGGCGGGGAATAATTCCGGTAATAATCCAGTCCTATCTCTCCAATCCCTACTACTTTTGGTTCCATAATCAGGGATCGAAGAAGTTTTTCCTCAAATTTATCGGCATCGTGGGGATGAAAACCTACTGTCGCATAAATCCTTTCATATTGACCCGCCAGTTCGATACCAGCCCGTGAAGTAGTTTCATCGATCCCGATATTGATAATATATTCGATCCCCGACTGAAAACATTTACGGATCAGATCCTCCCGGTCTTTGTTGAAATTGGAGAAATCAAGATGGGCATGGGTTTCGAATATTTTCATTATCAATCCTCCTGTAGATCATTGGGGAACAAGATCATCATGATCAGATCGATCCTGTAATCACTATTTAAATGGAACCAGATCTCGGCTGAATCCTTCGCATCTCCGTTTTGATCTTCGGCGATCAGCAATCCTTTGAATTCGATATAATTATTCACTTTTTTAAACTCACTCAGACTGAAATAGATCTGACGATGCTTCCAGTGATCATTCAAGATCAGGAGCAGGTCGGCATAAGAATCGATCTCATGGACCAGACGTTCCTCAGTTCGGATAACAACGGTTGTGGGAACATCATCATGAATGAGAAGAAAATTGAGGAGACGTGTACCGATACTGCGGTGTTCATAAATCAGTTGGGCAAGGAATGGGGCTATCATATCCAGTTCATGGTCTTCACAAGCCGGCAGATAAAAGCTCTCGTCATCTTCAAAGTAGATCGAATTACCTTCAATTCTATAATTATTATCAGGATGAAATTCGATCCCGTCAGAAGATCTGTGAAAGGTCAGGGCAAGATTACTCAGTAAAACATCTTCATAAGTTCCGCCCAGTAAATAGGCTGAGTTATTATCCATATTCAGGGTGTGATGAGGAAATTCCTGACGGAGGAACATTCCGGGATTCTTGATTTTATTCTGTAATAATTCCCGTCTGGGCGGATCGTTCAATCTGGATAAAAGATAATTTGCCAGGGGAATATCTGTTTCAATTTCCTTGATTACAATTTCAGGTTCTATAATAATCGGTAGCGATAGAGTTGGTTCCTGGTGAAAAATGTCGTAGATTTTGATCATCTTCTCAGGAAATAGGACAGTGATCTTCATTGTATCAGTTATCAGGATAATTTGAGAAGAGGAAATATCAGATGATTTTATACTGATAACAACAATTTTTTCAGGAAATTTTTTATCCAGCCATTCTCGTGGTTTTTCTATCCTGATATTATCTTCAAACAATTCGATCCTGGTAATTTTCAGGAAATCATCGATAAACATGTTATCGGCAGTATTTATCCTGTAAACCAGCGATTCCAGTAGAAACAGCTTCTCCGGGGAAATATCTCCCCTCACTTTATTTTTAAGGATTTCCCTTTGATTATAAATCCTGTGTTCTTTCCAGTCGTATTCGACATCGATAACCTCACCAGAGTCTAAGGTAAATATTCTAGTTATCATATCCGGTTTGAAACCGGCAGGTGTACTCCCTGGTAAATTCGTATATTCCAGCCAGGATCGGTAAAGAGCAAACTGGTAATCACTGGCAAAATCTACTTTACTTGGATCATATGCTTTTAACCAGCATCCCAATAACAATATTATCAGTATTATAAAATATTTTTTCATTTTAATTGACACATCGAATTTCTCAATATTTGTGGACGAGTTAAGAAAAGAATGGTTAGAGGTCAATAAAATATAATTTTACAAGGAGCCGGTAACAATGAAGGCAGAAAAGGACAGAGAAAGGATCAAGGAATTTTTCGATCTAACAGATACATTTCATATGATACGTAAATACCACAAACCCGTCCTGGTTTATGAGATTTCCGACGATAAAGTTCGTTATTCGGTCTGGGAGGAAGATATCCTGGAGAGATTTGGGCTAAAAAATGTTGATGGTTGGGATTCTACAGAGGAACTTATCTATTGTCCCGACTGGATGCAAGATATTGAAGAAGATGATCTGGATGATATTAAACTGGATGATGACGATCTCTAACTTATTCACTGATCATATCATATAAACGTAGAGCCGTTTCCTCATCTCCAATCAGTAGATATATTTCATAGGCTCTGGAAAAATAGCTTTTAGCCAGATCAGGATCACTCTTTTCCTGATAACATTTTCCTAATGCATAAAGATCATCAGCCAATCCGACTGAATTTTCCAGTTCAATATCGATCATTTTTGCTTTGTCAAAATAGGATGCTGCTTCATCGAGAGTACCCTCAAACCGGGAAATATAACCCAAGGTATACAGGGCATAACTGTAATTTACAGGATCACGTAATTTACCTTTATTATAGAGTTTAGCGAGTAATTCTATCCTGTTTTGAAGCTCTGTTTTTTCATTGTAGTAAGTTTGTTTCTGTTTGATCCTGGCATATATTCCATAACATAAGTTTTCACAATTCCACTCCAGATCATCACTCCTGAAAGCACGACTCAGGAGCAGAACCTGGTCATAATCATCCCTGGAAAAAGCAATTTCAATGAACATCAGTTCCAGTAGAGGTGAGTACTGAGGTTTTTCGGTATCTATGTACAAGGATATTTTATCAGCCCAGAGTTGATGATCCTTTTCCTGACCCAAATAATGATACTGCCTGGAAATTCCAATTCCGGAGTGGATCTTTCCTTTGAGATGATCTATCCGGGAATAGGTTGAATAAGCCTGGTCATATAGATAGAGTGCCTGCTCCCTTAACAACTGCCTTTCTGCCTGTTGAGCAGATTTGAAATACCGGTCTGCCTGCAGGAGTAAATCCGATTTTCTGTGCTTCGGCAAACTCGAACAACCGATCATTATCAAAACTATTAACAGATATAAAATTCTACGCATTTTAAAAATCCTTGGGTCTTAATTTGGAATTGTTGTCCGTAGCTTTTGAATCATCCGGGATTCCCCGCCTGATCAGGGGATTATTGTTTATGCCTTCCAGGGTTTTCTGAACCGCAAGCAGGGAATTCTTTCCTTCCAGGATAATTGTAGAAAACTCAGGGGTTCGGGAATTGAGGAAATCGAGTAATTCATCGAGCTGAACAAGATTCTCATTCAGTTGATTTAGAGACTGACTCAAAGGTGTGATCAAATCAGTTCTATCCGGATCGATCATCTTAACGAGAAGACCTTCCGGATCCTGATAGTTCTCCAAAGTAGTTCTGGTCGATATCAGGGTTTCCTGAAGTAAGCCGGTAGTTAACTGCAACTCTGTGTTCATTGTTCCCATAAGCTCATACATCCTGTTCAGGTCCTTATTCAACACTTCAGAAGAATTAGCCAGATTGTATAACAGCCTGAAAATAACACCTTTATCGGCATTATTATCCTGATTTAGATTATAGAGGATGTTGTCGATATTTGTTAGTACCGATGCAATAACATCTCCTTCCTTCTGAATAATGTTCTCTTCCAGCAGCTTCTGACCTTCCGGCATAGATAGAGAAGGAATGTATTCGCCTTCGGGCAGAATATCCTTCCAGTCCGGTCCCTGGAGAAATTCCAGGGAGCTCTTACCAGTTAAGGGGTTACTGGATTTATTGATCACCGAGTTAACCACGATCTTGTTACGGTATTCCTCATAAACAACAATCCTGGCATCGATCAGATTCTCTTCATTCAGATTGAAATCCTTGATCTTTCCGATCTCGAACCCCTTGAATTTGAGCACTGTGGTCGAGGAAAGGCCTACAGCATCCTTGAAACGGGTCTGAAATTCATACTTTTTAACTAATATTTTTTGGGATAAAGCAATTACAACAAAACTTAGGATCAATACAACCAGGGCCGTAAACAGGAAAAAACCCACGATCTTGTCAGTATGTTTGAACTTGAACTTCATGTTATACTCCTTTCAGGTCGGAAAGTTCCAGGTTATCCAACATAGATTGAAATTCGGATGATGATCTCGAAATTCTGGCAGTTATCATCCCTTCTTTAATAATTAGCAGTTCGTCTGCCAAGTTTTCGATCAGATCTCTGGATCCTGAAGTTATCAACATGGTTTTATGTTTATCTTTCAACTGCTGCAGGAATTTCAATACTTGTATTTGATTTATTAACTCAAGGTTAAAAAGCGGGTTATCGATGACAATAAGCTCAGGATCGGTGATAGCAGCTCTTATGAAAGCGAGAAGTTTTAATTTACTTCGAGAGATTTGGGCCGGCCTTTCTTCCATTACATTGCCTATCCCGAAAAACTTTAAATAGCGATTTATTTCGCTCATTAAGTAATTCAGATCAAATTTATCATAATGATATTTAAAAGGTAAAAGAAGATTTTCCCTGATGATGAGATTGGAAAGATGAACTCCATCTTCAAAAACGAAGGCCAGTTTTTTCCTGATTTCCAGTACTCTTTTTTCATCAGCATTAAATAAATCCACACCGTCATAGATTATAGAACCCTGATCGGGAGGTTCGATTCCAGCTATGATCTTGAGGAGAAGGCTCTTTCCCGATTCTTCAAGACCGCAGAGCACTGAGATTCGGTCTGTTACAAGTTCCAAGTCTATTCCCTTCAGAATCTCCTTTTCCGGAGAATTCCATTTGACATTCTTAACCGAGAGTAATATCTCATTCATAATTATAATAAATAAAAGATCGCTGTGATCAGGATATCAGCAAATACAACAAATACTATCGACGATACAACAGCCTTGATTGTTCTCTGGGGGACTTCTGTGCTGGCAATATTTACTTTCAAACCCTGATAAGAGGAAATGAGAGCAATACCGATCCCAAAGAAAATTGATTTTAAAACACTGATAATAATATCGGTAACTGCCAGTTGCTGAAAGAGCTGTGTAAAAAAATAATTGAAATTTATTGGATAAAAAAGAGTTGAAAATAACCAACCCCCGAGCAATGCCGCCAGGTTGAAATAGATAGTCAGGGTAATAAGGGCGACAACAACTCCAACAACTCGGGAAACTACCAGATAGGATACCGGTGATATCCCCAGGGATAGAAGAAGATTGATCTCATTATTGATCACCATGTTGCCCAGTTCTGTGGAGATAGCGGTACCTGATCTGGCGATAACTATCAAAGCTGTTAAAATCGCACTCAGTTCCCTGATCACCACGGTGACCAGGATTACAAAGACCAGATTGCTCTGACCGAAATTCTCCAGAATATTGTATCCCTGAATTATGATCAATCCTCCGATACTCAAAGCCAGAAAACTGATCAAAGGAAGTGCCTCGAAACCGGTAAAGAGTATTTGACGCAGTAATACCAGAGTCCTTGCCTGTCGCTGCCGGCGAAAACTTATTATTTTGCGAAAAATATGAACTGAGAAAAGAAGAAATTGGTATATATCTGCAAACTGATCCTTGAATCCCCGGTACATTTTTTCTGTAATCAGCAACCGCAATACTCCTTTTACTTAATATATTCGAAACCAATACAGATCCTTGGTTTCAAGGTTTCATTATCTTCGATAACGTCAAAATTTATTTTGGCTCTGGCGAAATCCTCGATTGAACATGATCCCCGCAGATTCCAGCAGTCAAAACCATCCTCTTTCAAAACTTTTTTGAGGTCTTTACCCGGTTTCAAACTGAATTGCCAGTGGCGACCGATCTCTTTCATCCTTAATTTCCTATAATAAGATTGAGCCCGGGCATCCTGGGAATACCAGATACTTTTGTTGACTTCGTGTTCCCTGTTCATGATCTTATGAGCTTTATTGATCAGCATTTTACCTATATCATGACCTCGATAATCCCGGTGAACACCGAATTCCCAGACAAAACCGGCAGGATTGATCTCAGAAATTATTTCCGGACTTATTTCAATTACTATGAATCCTACTATCTTGTCATCCACAGTTGCAATCAGATCCACAATCGGTTGTGGATAACCAGGTTTCCTGTGCAGGACTATCCACCAGGCAGCAGAATCTACCATCACACTGGCATGTATATCCAGCCATTCCAGCTCACGAGAAGGTTCATATCCGATTATGTTGACTTGCATTTATTTCAGTTTGTGCAGAAGCCAGGCCATATTTTGACCCAATATTCTCATTGTCTTTAATCCTTCTTCATCTTTTTTCACTTCACCTATTTCCCTGCCTATGCCGAGATTCCAGTAATTAGCTCCAGGCACGATCATCTGATTGATGAAGAAGAAATGATTGATCGCATTGAAGGTCGGTAATGCTCCCGCTCTTCGAACCGCCACGATAGCAGCTCCCAGTTTACGTTTGAACATGTAGTTATTAGCCAGACCAACGAATCCAGCACGATCGATAAAAGCTTTCATTTCACTACTGACATTGGAGAAATAAACAGGCGAACCCAGGATGATGCCATCTGCTTCATCCATTTTTGCCAGGCACTCATTTATAGGATCATTATCTACAATACATTTGCGATTTTTGTTTTCAAAACATTTCCCGCAAACCAGACAGCTTTGAACTGGTTTTCCTGCCAGTTGTATCAGCTCGCAATCGATATTCTCTTTTTCTAGTTCTTCAAAAACAGTTCTGATTAAAATCGCAGTATTTCCGTCTTTTCTGGCACTGCCGTTTATAGCTACAACTCTCATTATGACCTCTGTTATTCATCACCTCATCCTCAGCCTACACAAAAGCTTCGGCTGACAAGCCTAACCACTTCTCCTGAAAAGCGAAGGGGAATTCAGACTTGTGAGGTAAAATACTTTATTATGCGAAATCCATGTTTCAAATAAATTCATAGAAAATATTGACCCCGACTTGGATAGCTTCCTCTGCAGGCAAAAATCTGGACGAGTGGAGATCTTCCCCACTGCCATCATCGACTCCCAGCAGGAATAATAATCCGGGATACAGATCTGCAAAAAAACCGAAATCTTCTCCTCCCATCTGTACATGGGATTCTACGAACTGATAATTCAAAGCTGCTACTTTTGTAATCAGATCGTTGTAGAGTTTATCATTATTGAACACAGCTTTGTAATAATTGTAAATATCGATATGGCTCTCTACTCCGTGAGCAATTGCTGATTCTTTCACCAGAAGTTTTACCAATTTTTCCAGTTTCTTATGATCACTGTCTTCCAAGGCACGCAGGGTTCCTTCCAGCAGACAACCAGCCGGGACAGCATTACGAACTCGACCTGCTTCCATCCTGCCAAATTTACAGAGCACATTCTCCGGATGAAGAAATTCCTTGCGGATCTCCTGATCAAGGTGAAAATAGAATTCCATCCCTGCCTTAAGGGCATCCTTTCCTTTCCAAGCAAAGGCTACATGAGCACTTACACCACGGAAGATGACATCGATCTCCTCGGTATTAGCAAAAAAAATGCCGGATCTGGAAGCAATAGTACCCACTGGATAATCACCTTTGACATGCAGTGCAAATGCAGATGATATCCGAAATTGATCCAGTATTCCTGTGTCTAGAATCTTCCTGGCACCACCTTTTCCCTCTTCAGCCGGTTGAAAAACAAAGAGGAGATTCTTTTTCAAATCCTTATTTACAACTTTATCAATCAAACCCAGAAGTGTGGTCATATGCATATCATGCCCGCAAGCATGCATTTTTCCGGGGTGGTCTGACTGAAAATCACAATTAGTTTCTTCAGCGATCGGAAGCCCGTCCATATCCGATCGAAACAATTTGTAATCACCCTTTCCGGCACTGTATTCGACAATAATCCCGGGAAAATCGAAAGTGTGGATCCTGAGCTGATCATACTTCCGAAGTATATCCAGCAAATAATGACTTGTTTTGTATTCCTCAAATGCAAGTTCAGGAATACGGTGGAGATCCTGACGTATTTTAATAAGATTAAGCATGTTATATCCTATTTTTTTTGAATTGTTCAGATAAATAACAATATATGATTGTTTGTCAAATTATATTAGTTTTCAACTTCTCTGAAAGTAACTTCACCCCCTGAGTCCCCTTCTCCTACATTGAGAGGGGGAAGTCATATTTATTTTGATTGTAATGTCACTTTTACAGCGCTTGATCTCGTTTGGAAGAAATGTTCATTTCTTTTAGCTTGATCCACCTTCGCCAAGGCTACAGTGGGACAGGTCCAAAAGAATGGTAAAAGAATCCGTCTTCATCTGGCAGTTACCGGACTATGGCAGACAAGAAGATCAAAGCTAATATTGATGTCACTTTTACAGCGCCTGATTTTTATGACTACATTATTACCGGAAATCAGGATCGTAGATCCTTTGAAGGAGGTTCTTCGCATGAAAAAAATCAGGACAAAAGCATAGTAAAAGTGACGAGTTTTTCTTTGATTCGTTTCTTTTGTCGACACAAAAGAAATGAATAATAGAATTCTTGATCATATA
>JAUVIJ010000119.1 GCA_030592835.1 Candidatus Cloacimonadota bacterium
AATATGCATCTTATCCCGGCTACGAAAAATATCCGCAAAGCTTTGAAACATATCAAAGAAGGTGAGATAATTCAATTAAAAGGATACCTTGTTAATCTCAAAGGGGAACATAAAAGAAAACAGGTTTGGTGGGATACCAGCATGGTCAGAGATGATAAGGGTAATGAATCTTGCGAGATCATTTATCTAACCAAACTTATCATCGGTGATAAATATTATATTTAAAGCCAAAATATTTCTGTTTTATGAGAAAATCATCTAGAATTAAATATCCCGATTATCAGAACTGTATCACAAATTTGACAGCTTCCATATTGAATAATTATGGAGTTAATAATCTTAAACGACCGCTTCCTGATATTGTAGCAAAATTAAAAGATCGACGGCACATAATTCTATTCGTTTTAGACGGGTTTGGTTATAATCTTTTCGAGAAATACAGAGATAATTCTCTATATTTTTTGAAAGATCAGCCTTCCCAAAGATTGACTTCTGTATTTCCACCTACTACTTCGGCTGCAATAACCAGTTATCTTTCCGGATTGAATCCTATAGAACATGGTGCCCTGGGATGGACGCTTTTTTTTAAGGAATTTGCCAGATATATTGATTTCTTGCCTAACTGGGATTCTATTACTAAAGAAACTTTTGATCAAGAGAATTATCAGACTCTGAAGATCATATCGCAGGAAAATATATTTTCCAGGATAAAAGAGAGTAATCCTGATATGGAACTGCTTTATTTTACTCCGGATTATATCCATGACAGTGCTTATACTCTCGATAATTCCCATCCAGCCCGGATCATACCCTACTTAGATATAGATGATCTTTTCACGAAATTGCAAAGCTGCCTTCTAAAATCGACAAAACCTCATTTCATCTATGTATATTCGGTAAATCCCGATTCTCTGGAACACAGATTCGGAGTTTATTCCCGTGAGGTAAAAATCTTCCTGGAAAGATTAAATGAATCGCTCATAAATTTCTCCACTGGTATTGCCGGGACTGATACCACGATGCTGCTTACTGCTGATCATGGACTAACCGACATCCGTAATTACAAGTACACAAACGATGATGAGGAATTCAACGATTGCCTTATCCTTCCTGTTTTCCCCGAACCCCGATTTGCCTCTCTATTCGTGAAGGAACACAAAAAAAATAAGTTCAAAGAGGTTATTTCCCATTATAATGACAAATTTATTCTCTATGAGAGAAAAGACTTTCTGGATTCTGGTCTGCTGGGCAGAGGAACAGCTCATCGAAAGATAGATGATTTCATAGGAAATTATCTGTTAATTGCTACCGACGATGTTGCCCTGAAATCGATCTATGAGCAGAATGGAAGACCAGAACAGGAATTTAAAGCACATCATGCCGGCTTGACTTCTGATGAAATGGACATTCCACTGATAACAATTGATTTTTAATATGAAAACCTTAAAACTCGGTTATATTGAAGCTTTTTTATCCATATTCATCAACACAATTCTCTTTATAATTAAACTCTGGATCGGGTTGAAAACCGGATCGATAGCGATCATTGCCGATGCCTGGCATACTCTTTCTGATTCCTTCACTTCAATTTTATTGCTCTTTGGATTCCGTTTGTCTTCCAAACCACCCGATAAAGGTCATCCTTTTGGTCATGGCAGAGCTGAGATCATATTTTCCATTATCATTGGTACTATTCTTGCCGTAATTGCCTTTAATTTTCTAAGCGGATCTATTAGCAGGTTGAGAAATCATCAAGAAGCAAATTTCAATAATCTGGCTATAGTAATCATACTGATCTCTGTGATCGTTAAAGAAGCGATAGCCCAATTTGCCTTCTGGGCGAGTCGAAAGACCGGATCCCAACTACTGCGTGCCGATGCCTGGCATCATCGAAGTGATGCTCTGACTTCATTTTTAGTACTGATCGCTGTCCTGCTTGGCAAATATTTCTGGTGGATAGATGGCTTTATGGGACTCGTGATGGCTTTGCTTCTTTTTTATGCAACCTACAATATCCTGAAAGGCTCAACCAATATTTTATTAGGCCAGGGACCCGATGAAGAAACAGTAAAATCCCTGAAGAATCTAATGAAAAATGTAGTGGAACAGGATCTGAATATTCACCATCTGCATTGTCATAGTTATGGAAATCATAAAGAAATAACCTTTCACATCTCTCTGCCTGCTCAAATGAAATTAATCGATGCTCACCTTATTGCTGATAAACTGGAAGATGAAATCAGGGAAAAAATGAAGATTGAAGCTACTATACATATTGAACCCATGATAGAGAAATAATAAATGCTGATTAGTATAAATCCCTATAATAATAGAATTATCAAAGAGTATGCGGAATTTTCTGACGATGAAGTTGATATCATCATCAGTCAGACGCAAAAGGCTTTTCAAACCTGGCGTAAAACTGGTATTAAACATAGAAAGTCTTTAATGAGGTCTGTTGCCGGAGTTTTAGAAGACAACAAAGAAGAACTTGCTGTCCTGATTACGAAGGAAATGGGTAAACTTATCCAAAGTAGTAGAGCAGAGATCGAAAAATGTGCCTGGGTCTGTAAATATTATGCAGAGAACACTGAACGGTTCCTGAAAAATGAAATAGTTTCTACAGATGCCGGTAAAAGTTACGTAACCTTTAATCCTCTAGGAGTTATCCTGACCATAATGCCGTGGAATTTCCCTTTCTGGCAGGTATTTCGATTCGCAGCTCCGGGATTGATGGCCGGTAATGCCTGTGTATTAAAACATTCTGCTAACGTTTCCGGTTGTGCTCTGGCGATAGAGGATCTTTTTATCAAAGCAGGTTTTCCTGAAAATCTTTTCCGGACACTGCTTATAGGTAAAGATAATGTCGGGAGAATACTGGAAAATACGGATATCAAAGCTGTTACTCTTACCGGGAGTACCCCGGCTGGTAAGGCAGTAGCTTCTGCTGCCGGTTCTGAGATCAAGAAAACAGTACTTGAACTTGGAGGAAACGATCCCTATATTATACTGGATGATGCTGACCTGGAAGAGACTGTCGAAGCCTGCCTGATCAGTAAAATGATCAATGCGGGACAAAGCTGTATTGCTGTAAAGAGGTTTATTGTCACTCCTACAATCAGAGAACGATTTGAGGCAGCATTCGTTGGGAAAATGGAAAAAATGAGAATGGGAGATCCCTTTGATCCAGAAGTTCAGTTGGGACCCCTTGCCAGATCGGATCTACGGGATGAACTGCATGAGAAGGTGAAAAAAAGCATTGCTCTTGGCGCTGTTTGTCTTACGGGAGGATATATCCCCGAATCTGAAGGAGTATTTTACCCGCCAACTGTCCTGACAAATGTAATAAAAGGCATGCCGGCTTACGAAGAGGAACTCTTTGGTCCGGTAGCTGCCATAATCCCTGTTCAA
Source organism: Candidatus Cloacimonadota bacterium (assembly GCA_030592835.1). Taxonomy (GTDB): domain Bacteria; phylum Cloacimonadota; class Cloacimonadia; order Cloacimonadales; family TCS61; genus JAUVIJ01. The sequence goes on from JAUVIJ010000119.1 coordinate 3,412, forward strand.
AATGAACAGGAAGCTATTACTGTGGCTAATGACTCTGATTTTGGTTTGGGAGCTGCTATTTTCTCACGTAATCTACAAAAAGCTGAACTCATAGCAGCGAATGAGATCGAAGCCGGGAATTGTTTTATTAATACCTATGTGAAATCCGATCCCCGATTACCTTTCGGTGGGATCAAGAAAAGTGGTTTCGGCAGAGAATTATCCTCATATGGGATCAAAGAATTCGTGAACATAAAGACTGTTTATATTAAATGAGGGATTATGAAAGCTATTATCATTATTATTTTTCTATTAGTTTTTTTTACACTTATTGCTGTGGATTTCCATTTCGCAATTCTGGGAGATCGAACCGGAGGTGCTGATCAGGAAGCTTTCGATCAGGTCATAATTGAGATAAACCGTTTGCATCCGGATTTTGTAGTTACTGTAGGCGACCTGGTAGAAGATGGAAGACTTATTTCAGACTGGGATATTCCTTTGAAATCATTAGAAAATCTATCCTGCCCGATTTATTTCACTCCCGGGAACCATGATATTCTGGATCAGGACTCGGCAAAATTATTCTACCAGAAAACCGGATTTCCTCCTTACTATTCTTTCGATTGGGAGAACACACATTTTACAATAATGAATAACTCGACAGCTAATGCTTTTGAAAATCTGGAAAAGGAGCAGATCGACTGGTTAATAAAGGATCTGGCTCTGAATTTTGAAAAAACAAATCTCTTTGTTTTCATGCATAAACCTTTCTGGGCTGATGGAATAGCAGAAGCAAAACCGGATTCACTACATTCCCTATTCATGACATATGGTGTAGATGCTGTATTCACGGGGCACTGGCATCAGTATGCTTATGATGTTTTCGATGGGATCGAATACTATCTTGTGGGAAGCTCAGGCGGAGGATTTGGCGAGGAGAACATAGATCTGGGAATGTTTTATCAATATCTCTGGTGTAAAATCGAGGAGGATAAACTTTATTCGAGCCTGATCAAATCCGGAAATATCTACCCCCAGGATTTTGTGAATATTAAAGAGGAAAAATTGTCATACGCTATTCCCCGTAAACTGATCACAACTACTACAATCGATATTACGGATAATAAATATACACAGGAATTGAAAATAGTTAATCAAACTGATAATACTATCCAGGAATGGTTGGATCTAATGGTTCCAGAGAATTGGAAGACTTCTCCGGAGAAATTCTTTGTGGCTCTCGAACCAGACCAGAGCTTTATTAAAAAAATTTATTTTGATTTGGTAGATAATTATTATCCTCTTCCCCAGCTTGTTTTCAACTATCCCGTCGGAAGAGGTAAGTATTATAATTACAATTCTCCTCTGAATATGGCAAGAGTAATAAATTCGGTAAAAGTACGCACTGCCCCAACAATTGATGGTGTTTTCGATGAAAAGGAATGGATCCATGGTTTCATAATCAAATCTCTGGGTAATGAAAAAGGTACTAAGGCAGCTACGAATCCCTCTAAATTCTATTTTTGTCATGACCATAATAACCTTTATATCGGTGCAGTTCTAACTGGAAGAGATCTAACTTATCAGGAAAGAGATCATGATTCTAAGGTTTATGAAGATGAATCCTGCGGTCTATTGTTATCCCCGGATAAAAACCTTTATTTCATCTACTATATTAATCCTGCAGGATCTGTTTGGGACATGAGAACAGATCTTAATCAAGAGTCTTATGATCAGGATTGGAATGGAGAAATAACAGCAGCAGTGTCAGTTTCCGATCGGGAGTGGGTCTTCGAACTGAAGGTTCCCTTCGAGCAATTGGAACTTCCTGATAAGAACAAAGAAATTTATCTTAATTTCCGGCGATACCAGCCTGATATAAATGAATCAGGCTTATTCATACCAACCTGGTCCTATAATTCTGCAAATTCGGGTATAATTAAGCTGGATTAAGAATTACTGAATGAGCAGAAACAGCCAGGCTTATGTTTTAGCAGCATTCGCAATTTTATTCTGGTCCAGCGCTGCATCAGCATTCAAAATCACACTTAGATATCTGGATTATCAGCATATTCTACTATATGCATCCCTGATATCTACCTTTATCCTTTTTCTGATCATTATTATCTCCGGTAAATTTACTTTATTGAAACAGACCGGCTGGAAATCTATCAGAAATTCCATCGGACTGGGATTCCTTAATCCTTTTCTATACTACCTGATCCTCTTAAAAGCCTATACCCTTCTCCCTGGTCAACTAGCTCAGCCCCTGAACTTTATCTGGCCTATCATGATCGTACTTTTTTCCATACCCCTATTAAAGAACAAGGTTAGTTCTCTAAGCCTTATTGCTCTTCTAATAAGTTTCGGCGGTGTGGTGTTGATCGCATCAAAAGGTGACTTTACGAACTGGAGCGATACAAATCTTCAGGGTGTTTTCTTAGCTCTATCCAGTTCTGTGATCTGGGCTCTGTTCTTTATCCTTAATCTTAAGGATCCGCGTGATGTCCTGGTTAAAATGATGTTTAATTTCTTTTTTGGTTTTATCTACATCCTCGTTTTCGTAGCCTGCTTTGCTGAATTGAAAATCCCTGACATACGGGGATTAGGTGGATCGATATATATCGGTATTTTTGAAATGGGAATTACTTTTGTGCTCTGGCTTAAAGCCCTGGAATACTCCAGAACATCAGTTATTATTAATAACTTCATCTATATTACACCTTTCATGTCTATGATTTATTTATCCCTTTTTGTAAAAGAAAGGATACTTGCATCCAGTATTATAGGGCTTATACTCATCGTAGTTGGAATAATCCTCCAGAAACTATTAGCGAGACGAAGTTAGGATTTAGTATCTTATTTCTAATATTCTTGTATTTTTTGGCAAAATATTTTTAATTGTATTTTAATTTTTTAAAACTTAGCATCTTTACGGTAAGTCCTTTTTGGTTCTGGCTTGTCCAGGTTAGGGGTTAGGGAAAGAGAAGTATAAAGTTAGTAAGTTTAAAAGTTTGT
>JAUVIJ010000163.1 GCA_030592835.1 Candidatus Cloacimonadota bacterium
TGAGCCTATTATCCCTACTTTTGGAGATTGGTTCAGATAGAAGCTGAAATAATTCCGGTTGTCAGCCGTCTGTCTTTCATTTTTGACATTGACATAGCCCCAGTGCCAGCCAGCCTCTTCGACATTAACTGTAAAGTATTCCGTCTTCCTCTGAACAGGATTGAGATCTGTTACTTTCTCCGATACGGTTCCTCCATCCAGAAACAACTCGAAAATAACATCTTTCTGGGTAATACTAGAATGGTTCACCAGATCGAAGCGGATCTTCTGTTCCGGATTACGATTGATAAAATCGCTGACAATATGAGAATTCTCAGTACTTAAATTCTGGCGGTTTTCCTCGAAGGATGTCGGTATCAGGAAAACAAGAACATCATCCTCATTATTGATTTCCTGCTCCTGAAAATCGGTGATGATGTAGATCTCCTGGTTGGGCACATGACTTTCTTTGATCTTAGCTGCGGCTATGGAAATCATTTTATCGAGGGGAAGAGGTTGATAAGTGATCTCTATATTCTGCAGAAGCTCTTCCGGTATTTTTCCATAATTTAATTGTCCGTGAAGATTGTTCCAGTTTTCGTTTAGAGTAAGCAGAACTGTGACATCATCGTTTGATAAAATGCCATTCAGTATTCTGACGATCTCTCTGGCTTTTTCCAGTTCCGTCCTGGTATCGACCAGATAATCCATGCTGTATGAATTGTCTATGATTACAGCTACAGCCGTCTTGGGATGCGCCTTATTCCCTTTTAAAAAAGGTATTTTCAGTGTAGGTCTGGCTATTGCCAGTACGATGAACAGGATTATCAATATCCTTATCAGCAGCAGTAATAGATTTTTGAGATTGATCTTTCTCCTTTTCTTCTGCTGGCTTTCCTTGATGTATCTGATCGTACTGAAAATTATTTTCTGTGGTTTTTTTTTTGCGAAAAGGTAGATTAAAATCGGGATGACAATTGCAGAGGTCAGGAAAAGAATACCGGAATTAAGAAAGCTCAGATTAAACATTTTTATCCTTACTATAAATTTTAATACCGACAACGTACATGATCACACCAAACATGATCCCGGAGATAAGATCCACAAAATAATGATAATGACAATATACGGTTGATAAGCTTAAGAGTATTGTTAATGGAATAAACAGGAGTCCGGTTGTTTTTTTCAATCTGAAAAGGTATATATTTGCTGCTGTCATGACTGCGATGTGTGAGCTGGGGAAAGCGCTGCCCCAATGGGGGGTAATATTATAGATCCAAGCCATGATCCTGGTGAATAGACCATATCTGTAAATTTGGGTAAGATATAGGGTCTGTTTCCAGTATCTGCCCCCTATCACCGGCAGGAAATTGAAGATCAGATAGCAAGAGTAAAAGATGAAGCAAATAAGGAAAAGATATTTGTGATAATCCTGTTTATCCTTTTGCAGATATAGGTAAACACCGATCCCGGGCAAAACGAGGTAATACGAGAAATATCCGAAATGCATTATTTCCTGGATCAGGAAATTATCAAAACTCATGCCCCATTCAATGGCAGGCTGGTAACCGAAGATCAGAAAATCCAGTTTCTGAAAAAAAAGATCCAGGTATTCAGGAATAAAAACTCTGTTGATGACCGAAGAGAATTCGAAGAATAAACCAAAGAGAAAAATCGGATACCAGTCCCTGAGTATATGAACAATTCTGGATTTCTGCTGATATTTTATTAACAGGAAAAGGATCACTGGTATCATCAGAAACAGGATCAGGTAGAAGAACCTATTCTCGATCCTGCTTCCGCCAATGATCGTAAGGATAATATTAATGATCACCAGTAAAATGGTTATCTTATCTATTAATTTCAAATTAAAACTCTTTTCTTTATGATTAGTCGATTATTTTATCAAATATTCTGTAGGTTTTATGTTTCTTCCCTCCCAGAGTATTAGCAACACGGTTCATCATCTCATTATTCTCCAAAATCCAGGAGATCTCGCCCATTGTGAATTTCTGTTTGTGATTGTAGGCTGTTTCATAAGATTTATGATAAAAAACCACATCTATCCCACGGTTCTGGAATTCTTTGATGACTCCCATAGTAATGACTCTGACTCTTTTGATCTTATTCTTGAAATAGAGGGCTTTGAAGAGACCGAAGGGAAAAAGTTTACCTTTCATTTTTTTAAGCACAAAATTATAATCGGGGAGGGTTACGGAAAATCCTGATGGCTCTCCGTCAACTTCTGCTATAAAAATAAGATCGGGGTCGGCAATCGGTAGAATAGTTGCTACAGTATGTTCGAACTCCTTGTCGGTCATGGGAACAAATCCCCAGTTTCTTTCCCAGGCTTTGCGATAGATCGTAAAGATCGTCTCCAGATCTTTCTTCTTCTCCTTCTTATTTTTGCTTAAAGATCTGACAGTGAAATTTCCCCTTTTCTGTAATTTTCTCGTGAGTCTGGATAGTCTCTCCGGAGGTTCTGTAACCGGCAATTCGTAAGCAAAGAGATCCATACTTTTTTCTAATCCGGCATTCTCCAGCAATCCCAGGTAATACTTTTTAGTATGAGGCATCATAACATAGGGAGGAGTATCGAAACCATCGATAAGTAAACCGAGTTCGTCATTGGTGGATAGATTCATCGGACCGCGCATTGTATCACATCCTTTCTGACGAAGCCATTCGAAAGCTGTTTCGACCAGTAGATCAACCACTTCCTGATCTTCTACACATTCAAAAAAACCAAAGAATCCGATCTTATCATTGTGGAATTTGTTATGCTGTGTATTGGTCTGAGCAGAGATCCGCCCTAGTATCCTGTTGTTATTTTCCACCAGGAATAGTTGTACTTCTGAGTGATCATAATAAGGATTTTTCCGGGGATTAAAAAAATTCTTTTGATCCATTATCAGTGGAGGAACCCAATTAGGATCATCTTTATATAATTGAAAGGGAAGTTTGATAAAACGTTTGAGATCATGTTTGGTTTTAACTGGAATTACCTGCATTATATTTCTCCTAATTTTTTGGATACAAAGTAATTGATTATTCCCATCAGAATTGCAGCTATGAACATCCTGCCAATAATTGCAATATGGGAAAAATCCGGGAATAAAGGACTCTGGATAAAGAAAAAATTTACGAAAGGCGGTAGTAATACGATCATATATTGTGCAAAGCGGATCTGGTTAAAGATAATGAAGACCAGAAATGCTAAAATTGCCACCATGATCATCGACCAGGGAGTGAAAAATATAACAAAACCGATGTAAGTAAAAATACCTCGCCCCCCTTTAAATCTATGAGTTAAAGGCAGACAATGTCCGACGATCATGAGAAAACCCAGGATCAGAAAATGATCAATAGAAGAGATTCTTTTTAAAGAAGGAATCAAGGATTCCAGATAAGTATTAGTAAGCAAAAATTTGAGTAATACCAGAAAAAAAAACACCTTACCGACATCCAGTATGCCCGTCATTATCCCCAAAGTTTTATCTACATGATAATAAATGTTCTGTGTATCGGGATGCCCACTACCGATTTTATAAATATTCATGCTTTTATAAGATTTTGTCAGAACTCTTGCGGTAGAAAAACAACCGATAAAATATGATATGATCATAAGTGCTATAAAAATTAAGGTAATGATCATTAAAACTCCTTTAATACGATCTCGGACCAAAAATAGCACTGCCGATACGTACTATATTTGCACCTTCTTCGATTGCAATTTCAAAATCGTCAGTCATGCCCATGGAAAGATATTTCATTTCTGTATTACTGATCTTCTTCTCCCTGATCTCAGCCGCCAGATCATGTAACCTGCGAAAACAATCCCTTATCCTGCTTTGATTCGATGTCAATAATCCGATCGTCATCAAGCCCATGATCTTGATATTGGAAAGACTACTGACATTTTTAACCAGTCCTATTGCCAGATCAGGTTCGACTCCGGATTTGGTGTCTTCTCCGGAAGTGTTGACCTGGATCAGTATCTCCTGGATCAGACCCAATTCCAACATATGATCGTTCAATTTTGTTGCTGTTTTTAAATTGTCAATAGAATGGATCAAATCTGGTTTTAAGGCAAGAAGCTTCCTGATTTTATTCGTCTGTAAATGTCCGATAAAATGGAACTCATTGATCTTATCCTGTAACAGGGGAATTTTTTGCTTTGCTTCCTGAACCCGGTTCTCTCCAATATACTTGATACCGAAATCGATCGCACTCTCGATTATACTGATAGATCGGGTCTTGGTCACAACCACCAGTTTGATGTCTTCAGGACTCCGTCCTGTGCGGTTAGCGGCTTCGGCAATTCTGCTATTTACAGCGATTATGTTCTCTTTCAGATCCATGATCCGCCTTTTCCCCCCAAGCTAAAAAAATTAAAAAGATATTTTAGCAAACCAGATGTCAAGTATAATGTCTCAATAAAAAACCCCCTCAGGTGGAGGGGGTTTGACAAACCTACAGAGTAATTTATTTCATCAAGACCATTTTTCTGGTCGAATTGAAATTTCCTGACTGCAAATTGTAGAAATAAAGTCCGCTACTGACTGTTTTGTTATTAGCATCATTACCATCCCATTCCAGGAAATGATATCCCTGACCCATGTTTTCTGATGCCAGGGTTCTAACAAGCTGTCCCAGAACATTATACACCTTAATGGTTGTATAACCCTGTTCCTTCAGAGAAAAACTGATAACAGTCGAAGGATTAAAGGGATTTGGATAGTTCTGACTCAGATTATAAA
>JAUVIJ010000127.1 GCA_030592835.1 Candidatus Cloacimonadota bacterium
AATCTGCTGCTATCGAAAATATGCCTCTGCCGGATAGAGTGGTCATCCCCCTCTCACAGCATATCGGAGCTCCGGCTCAAGCTATAGTAAAAATAGGTGATGAAGTAAAAACCGGGCAGAAAATTGCAGATCCGGGTGGGTTTGTCTCCATACCTATGCATGCTTCCATATCAGGCAAAGTCACGAAAATTGCGAGATTTCCCCATCCTACCGGAATCATGGATACGGCAATAGAAATAACCGGTGATGGTAAGGATACCTGGATCGAACTCGATAACAGGGAAGATTATCTTTCTTTACCTGTTAAGGAAATGAAAACCAGAATCTTAGATGCCGGTATTTGCGGAATGGGTGGCGCCGGATTTCCTACTCATGTCAAACTATCACCTCCTGAAGGCAAACAGATAGATTGTGTTATTCTTAATGGAGTAGAATGTGAACCATACCTGACTGCTGATTATCGCCTGATGCTGGAACAATCCCGGGATATTATTAATGGTTTGAAAATAATCATGAAAATTTTGGGAGCGGAAAAAGGTATTATCGGGATTGAGGCTAATAAACCCGATGTGATCAAATTGTTCAAAGAGATCCTGCAGAACGAAACAAACCTGAACGTTGTCGGATTGAAACTGAAATACCCCCAGGGAGCTGAGAAACAATTGATCTATGCTGCAACTCATCGCCGGGTTCCCAATAAAGGCGGTTTACCATTGGATATTGGTGTTGTCGTTCAAAATGTCGGTACTGCCGTAGCTATTTACGAAGCCGTGAGATACAAAAAACCCCTGATCGAACGTGTAATTAATGTTACCGGTAAAATCGTAAATCAACCTAAAAATCTCAAAGCACGTATAGGCACACTCTTTTCCGATATGCTGGAATTCTGCGGAGGAACCAGTAATGACATCGGTAAGATCATTTCTGGCGGGCCCATGATGGGCTTTGCTTTATCCACTCTCGATACTCCTATGGCCAAAGGTAGCTCCGGCCTGGTTCTGCTTAATAAAAAAGAAGCCAGGAAAGACGATGAAAATACCTGTCTTCGCTGTGGAAGATGTGTAGATATCTGCCCGATGAACCTTATCCCCAGCCTGATCGTAAATAATGTTCGTTATGAGGATTGGGTTCTGGTAGAAAAATACGGTGTTCTGGATTGTATGAAATGCGGCAGTTGTGCTTATGTTTGTCCTTCTCATATCAAACTGATTCAGTGGATCGACATAGGAAAACTCAAGGTTAACAAATTAAAAGTTGCTAATAAATAGTATGGAGGATATATGAGAGATGTTTACGCTGTTTCGGCAGCACCTCATATAAAGCAGAAAATCTCAGTACCTTCAGTAATGTGGCGCGTGGTTCTGGCTTTGATCCCTGCTCTTCTGGCAAGCATCTATTTCTTTGGGATCAGAGCTTTAATACTCACTTTATACAGTGTTTCTGCGGCAGTTATAACTGAAGCTCTGATTCAGAAATTTCGCCGGGTACCGATCACAATAACAGACGGAAGTGCTGTTGTTACGGGAATCCTGATCGCTTTTAATATAAACTCGGCTGTTCCCTGGTGGATACCGGTTGCCGGTTCTATTTTTGCAATTGCGGTTGCTAAACAGCTTTTTGGTGGCTTGGGTTATAATATTTTCAATCCCGCTTTATTAGGAAGAGCTTTTCTAGTAGCTTCCTGGCCAACTTTAATGACTGCCGGTTGGAAGCCTACATCTCCATTGTTAAATTTTATTTCAAGTTCAATAAATGGATTGAAAAACCTTCCAGCCAATATGCCTGAAGTAATAACTTCAGCTACACCACTTGGGGTTGCCAAAGCCTTGCGTGATTCGACACAGGTCAGCCACGATCTGGCTGAAGTCGTTATGAATAAACTGGCGAATATAGAAACCATCGGATCCTTATTCTGGGGAAATACCGGTGGTTGTATAGGTGAAGTATCGGCTTTTGCTCTCCTGCTGGGAGCAGCTTACCTGGCTTATAAACACATTATCGAATGGAGGATCCCGGTAAGCTACATCACTACAGTTTTCGTTCTCACCTATATTTTTGGTGGTATAAACGGATTGTTCTCTGCTTCTATCCTGCTCCCTATCTTCCATATCTTTGCCGGAGGGATTATTATCGGTGCTTTCTTTATGGCAACCGATATGGTAACTTCACCCGTTACAAAGCGGGGTAGAGTTATCTTTGGTATGGGTTGCGGGATCCTTACAGTGATCATCAGGCTTGTCGGTGGATACCCCGAAGGTGTATCCTATTCGATTCTACTAATGAATATATCTGTTCCGCTCATCGATCGTTATACCATACCCAAACCATTCGGGGAGGTGAAAGCATGAAATATTATTTAACTCTTGGTTTTGTACTTCTTGTTATCACGGTAATCTCCAGTGGAATTCTGGCATATATAAACAGCTTTACTCAACCGATCATAAATGAAAATCAGAGAATTGCAAAGGAAAAAGCCCGAATGGAAGTAATGCCCGATGCTGTCAGTTTTGACAGTCTTGGTTCATTTAATGATGAAACCATATTCACTGCTGTTGATGAGTCAGGGAATATTATCGGATATACCTTTATGGCCTCATTATACGGATACAGCAGCCATGTAAAAACCATGGTGGGAGTAACAACCGATCTCAAACTCAACAGGATCAAGATCATAGAACAGAAGGAAACTCCGGGTTTGGGAGCAAACTGTGTAAAGCCGGAATTTCAGGAATTGTTCATCGAAAAATACGAACACGAATTACTGGTAGATAAAGATGGGGGCAAAATCACTAGTCTTACAGGAGCTACAATAACTACAAGAACAATTGCCAACTCGATCAGAAATGGTATCAATTACCTGGATCAGCTCATATCCTTTCAAACCGATACTGAAGTATTAAATCCTGATGCGGAGGTGGAAAATGACTCTAATTAAAGAATTTACTAAGGGATTTATCAAGGAGAACCCTGTATTCGTCATGGCTCTCGGTCTCTGCCCTACCCTGGCGGTAACCACCTCCGTGCAAAATGCGATCGGAATGGGATTGGCAGCAACATTCGTTCTTGTCTGCTCAAACCTGATCATTTCCCTGATCAAAAATTTCATTCCCAATAAGATCAGAATACCGTGCTATATTGTAGTAATAGCATCTTTCGTTACTATTGTCGATATGGTCATGGAAGCTTATGTTCCTTCACTTCATAAAAATCTGGGACTCTTTATTCCTTTAATAGTTGTGAATTGTATTATCCTGGGCAGAGCTGAAGCTTTCGCTGGCAAGAACAATCTCATCCGTTCATTTCTCGATGGGCTCGGTATGGGTTTGGGATTTACCCTCGCTCTGATAATTATCGGAGGAATCAGGGAAATCCTGGGAGTCGGACAATTTTTCGGTTACAATGTCTTTCCTGCAACCTACAAGCCGATTCTTGCTGCTATCCTGGCACCTGGAGCTTTCCTGATCATGGGTGTTCTGATGGGGCTCTTGAATCTTATGAAGAAGAGATAAGGAGATATTAGATGGAATTTGTAAGTAAAATCTTTGCTTTGGCTATAGGTGCTATATTCGTACAGAATTTTGTGCTCATGAGATTCCTGGGATTATGTCCTTACATCGGGGTCTCCAAGAAAGTGGATTCTGCTCTTGGTATGGGTATGGCGGTAATTTTTGTTATGACTATGGCTTCCACTATAACATGGGTATTACAAACCTATCTTTTAGTTCCTCTGAAAATAGAATTTCTGCAAACCATCGCATTTATTTTGACAATAGCTTCTCTGGTACAACTTGTAGAAATGATAATTCAGAAATTGGCTCCAGCTTTGTACAAAGCCCTGGGAGTTTTTCTTCCACTTATCACCACAAACTGTGCTGTGCTGGGTGTTGCTATTCTCAACATCAATGAGAAATTCTCCTTTATTGAATCTATTCTTTATGGTCTCTTTGCCGGTGTGGGATTCACTCTTGTTCTTGTTTTAATGGCTGGTATCAGAGAAAAATTGGATAAAGCTGAAATCCCTGAAAGTATGAAAGGTATGCCTATTGCCATGGTTGTTGCCGGGTGTATGGCTCTTGCTTTTCTCGGATTTTCCGGTTTGAAATTGTAGGAGATAGCAATGACAACTATAATATATTCTGTTGCAATACTTGGTACTTTGGGCATTATCTATGGATTAGGATTGGCTTTCGCATCAAAGAAATTCCATGTCGAAATCGATCCTAAAATAGAAAAAATCGGCGAAATCTTACCAGGAGTTAATTGTGGAGCCTGTGGTTACCCCGGTTGTATTGCCTACGCTGAAGCTATTGCAGGGAAAAATGAAGAAATAAACAAATGTGCTCCCGGTGGAGAGAATACAATTAAACAAATTGCCGAGATCATGGGTATCAAAGCCTCAACAGCAGAAAGAAGAATAGCTGTAATTCATTGTCAGAGTGGAGGATATAATAATACTCATCTCCGATATCAATATCAGGGAATTGCAACCTGTAAAGCTGTAGTTCTAGTTACGAACGGGCCAAATTACTGTAATTTCGGTTGTGTTTTTCAGAATGACTGTATTGCCGCCTGTAAATTTAATGCTATCCGTCTTGATGAAAACGGATTGAAGATCATCGATCCTGTAAAATGTACAGGCTGTGGTGCTTGTGTCAAAGCTTGTCCCCGCAACCTGATAGAGCTGGTGCCTGTCAGTAAACAAGTTCATGTTCTCTGTCATTCCTACGATAAAGGTGCCGAAGCCAAGAAAAGATGCGGCAACAATACTGCCTGCATAGGTTGCGGTCTCTGCGTCCGGAAATGCCCTGTCGCTGCCATCGTCCTGGAAGACAACCTGGCTGTAATTGATTATGAAAAATGTATCAATTGCGGACAATGTGCTATTGTCTGCCCTACAAAGGCGATTTACGACCCGAAAGCTGATAACAGAAAAAAAGCCCGAGTCATTGCTGACAAATGTATTGGCTGTACTATATGTGCCAAAAAATGTCCGGTAAAGGCAATTAGTGGAGAATTGAAAAAAATTCACACTGTTGATCCCGAAAAATGTGTCGGTTGTGAAATCTGTGTCCAAGTTTGCCCAAAAGATGCTATTGAGATGATCTAATCCGCTCATGAGTCTGTATTTAGATGCCATTAAAGAAAAATATTACTGCACTATAGGACTTAATAATCTGCGAAAAGGCAAATTTTTAAAAGCCTGCAAAAACTTCCAGAAAGCACTACTGATTAACCCCGGACCAGAAAATCTGTTTAATGTAGGTATCAGTCTGATGTCTTTAAACCAGTTCTCTGATGCTGAATTCTACATGATAAAAGTACATGAGAAAATTCCTGAAAATGAAATCAATGGATTGAGTCTGGGAGAATGTCTGCTCCGGCTGAAAAAGTGGAAAAAAGCTGAAGAGATCTTTACAGAGCTTAGTCAGTTAAATCCTCGTAATAAAACGATCCTTCATTATCTCGATCTCAGCAGAAATGTTATCGCAAGAGAAAAATATGTGAAATAAAAAGATCTACAGGATAAAGGCCTGATCATGTTTGACGCGGGTCAGGTAAATGAAGCCCTGATCGCTTTTCAGGACGCTCAGAATTTTGATCCTGAAAATGCAAAGATCTATAACAGTATCGGGATCATCAGGTTGAAACAGAAAAATTACAAAGAAGCATATATGAACTTTGAAAAAGCTTTGACATTAGCTCCTGCAAACACCAGGATCAGGAAAAATCTAATGCTGGCAAAAAAGAAATTCAAAGAGTAAAATCCAATATTGATTATTCTATTCAGAGTATTGTTGACAAAACTTTAAAAGTTCCTGTTTTTTGAAAAGTCTGGTTGAAATATAAAATTCCAGTAAAAAGTTTCTTTATTTGGAGCAAAAATATGAAAAAATATATGTTGTTTTTTGTAATCTTTTTCTGTCTCGGCTTTTCTCTCTCTGCTATAAATTTCACTAAGATCTATCATAAAAATTATGCTGAGATCGACCGAGTTGTTCTTGTTTTTGATCAAAAACCGGAGTATGATATATTTGAAGGTCCTGATTATATTGAGAT
>JAUVIJ010000088.1 GCA_030592835.1 Candidatus Cloacimonadota bacterium
AAACTCGAATTGGCCGATCGCTGGATCTACAGTTGAATCAATCAGGTTATCATCAATATAACAAGAAATTACGAATATCTACGTTTCAATGATGTAGCTAATTATCTAATCGATTTTATCTGGAAAGATTTTTGTAGTTGGTATCTGGAACTTGCCAAGGAAAGGATTTACAACGATTCTGATCGGGAAGGTCAATTAACTGCAAAATATATACTTCTTGATATCCTGCAAAATTCTATGAGATTGCTGCAACCGATCATGCCTTTCCTGGCGGAAGAGGTCTGGCAAAATATAAAGAATTATTTTCCCATGAAAGAAAAAGCTCTTGTAATAGCCGATTTCCCTCGATCAGATAAAGATTCTATCGATGAAAAAGTTGTTTCTTCCATGCAGTTATTACAGAAAATCATTGTTGCTGTTAGAAATTTAAGAAAACAGATAAACCTTCCGCCCTCCAGGGAAGTTACTATCGTAATAAAAACAGCAGATATCAAGCAAACCGAAATGATCGAGAAATATGAAAACTATCTTCATAAGCTGGCTAAAGTAGGAGAGATGAAGCTGGGAACAGAACTGGAAAAACCGAAATCCAGCATTGCTGCAATTGTACAAGATCTTGAAATATACCTGTCCCTGGAAGGTTTAGTCGATGTTCAGTCTGAGATTATCAAACTGGAAAAACAGGTCTCATTACTCGAAAAGGAGTCGAAGATCATAGAATCCAAATTGAACAATGAGAAATTTCTCAACAGAGCTCCTGCAAACATCATCGCAAAAGAGAAGGAAAAATTCGAGGAAATAAAAATAAAACTCGACAAAACCAGGAATGTTCTATCTGGATTAAAATAATCCTAGTTAATTGTAAAGGAGCAGGGTATGATCGATAAAAAAGAGAAAATAAAAAAATCAACAACTGTTGTGAGAAAAACAGAAAATATAGGAGAAAAGCGCTTACATTTTTATGAGATCTTGAGAAAAAGGATAAGCAAATTTGTCGGCGAATATACCGGGGAAACAGGAAATAAAATAAGCGGATTCCTCTTTACTTTACCGGATTTCTTTATTTTACTTTGTCGTCTCGCTATCGATAAAAGAGTCACTACTTCTCAGAAAGCCTTTATCGGAGGTATTATAACCTACGTTATTCTTCCTATTGATATCATTCCCGATTTTATCCCGGTTCTTGGCTATGTTGATGACCTTGTGTTAGTGATATATGGATTAAACCTTATCCTGAATGAACTTGATGAAACTATTTTACGGGATAACTGGAGTGGGGAAGAAGATATTCTGGAATTGATGCAGAAGATCACTTTTGCAGCAGAGAATTTCCTTAATAAAAATTTCATCGGCAAAATTAAATCCTGGCTGAACTCCTTTAAAAGATGAAATTATTACTGGCTTCGAGAAACAAAGATAAAATTAAGGAAATTCGTTCAGTACTCAAAGATATCGATATTGAACTAATAACTGCAGATGAAATCGAATCTCTACCCGAAGTAATCGAGGATGGATCCACCCTTGAGGAAAACGCAATAAAGAAAGCTCAAATCTGCGCCCGTTTTAGTGGGATTCTCACCGTAGCTGACGATACCGGTCTCTTTGTCGAAGCCCTGGAAGGAAAACCAGGTATTTATGCAGCCCGATACGCCGGTGAAAGTTGCACTTATGCTGATAATCGTAATAAAATGCTTGCAGAACTAAAAGGGATCAAAAATAGAAATGCTGAATTCAGGACAGTGGTTGCTCTTGCTTCACCCGACAAAGTGATATGTACTGCTGCAGGAGCTGTAAAAGGCACAATAACTACTAAAGAATCAGGGAAAAACGGGTTCGGTTATGATCCGATATTCCTCGTAGAAAAGACTGGAAAAACCTTCGCTGAAATGACTGATTCTAAAAAAAACTTGATTAGCCATCGCAGCCAGGCATTTTTGAACCTGAAAACATGTTTGATCAATTTTTTGGAAAATTGATTGGGAGAAATTATGATAAATCCGAGAATTTTTCGGCAATATGATATCAGGGGTTTAGTTAATCGTGACCTCAATGAAAGCACTATTTTCCTTATTGGTAAAGCCTTTGGAACTTATTTAAAAAGGAAAAAACTCACAAACCTTGTAATCGGTGGTGATGCCAGATTAAGTACCCCTCACTTCAAAGAAGTTTTTACAAGAGCTCTGATCCAGACCGGGATAGATGTAATCGATATCGGAACAGTCGCTACACCTGTTCTCTATTACGCTATCTGGAAATTACACACTGATGCAGGTGTAATGATCACTGCAAGCCATAATCCTGCCGAATATAACGGTATTAAACTCAATGAAGGACTCACCTCATTTTATGGAGAACAGATACAACACCTGCTGCAATTGATCAAGAAGAAAGATTTTGATTTGGGTCAGGGACAACAGTTCCAGAACAAAAATGTTAATAAAATGTATATCAATCATATCTTAAACGGTATCGAACTGGCAAGACCGGTCAAGGTTGTCATCGATGCAGGTAACGGAGTCGGAGGACCCTATCTTCCCTTGATCCTGGAAAAACTTGGTTGCGATGTCACTAAACTATATTGTGAACCAGACGGGACATTTCCTAACCATCATCCCGACCCGACCGTAGAAAAATATATGGCAGATATGATTGCTAAAGTAAAAGAAGTAGGTGCAGAAGCCGGTTTAGGTCTGGATGGCGATGCAGACAGGCTGGGTGTGATAGATGAAAATGGCAGAATGCTCTACGGTGATCAGATCCTGAATATCATAGCTAGAGATTTCCTGAAAAATAATCCGGGTGAAAAAATCATAGCCGATGTAAAATGTTCGAAAAACCTCTTCGATGATATTGAAAAACACGGTGGTATCCCGATTATGTATAAAACTGGACATGCAAATATCAAATCCAAAATGCAGGAGGAAGGTATCCTGGTTAGTGGAGAAATGAGCGGACATATATTTCTCAAGGATAGATATCTTGGTTTTGACGATGCAATTTATGTTGCCTGTAGGTTTGTAGAGATAATGTCTAAAAGTCAGAAACCGGTCAGCCGGTATTTGGAAGATCAACCAAAAATGTATATAACTCCTGAAATTCACATCAAAAGTAATGATGATGATAAGTTCCGGATCGTTGAAAAAGTCAGGGATTCCTTTATTGAAGAAGGCTACGAAGTTAACGCTATCGATGGTATTCGTATGACTTTCCCCGACGGCTGGGGTTTGTGCAGAGCTTCAAACACTACACCCGTCCTGGTTGTCAGGTTTGAAGCGGAAACACAGCAGAGACTGGAAGAGATCAAAAAACTGATCGAGGATAGGATCAAATCTTTTATGTAAAGCTTTTGGGTGAATTATTAAACAAGTATAACGTTTTTTTGAGGAATTAAAATGCTTTGGGATAGTTTCAGTAGATATTATGAGTGGGAATTCGACCTGTTCTGCAATGAACAGAAAAAAGATGTTGCTTTCTGGATCGATTGTGCAAATGAATTCGGTAATCCAATTCTTGAATTAGCCTGTGGAACAGGAAGGATAACGATACCTTTATTCCAAGCAGGTCACAGGGTTACAGCTTTGGATAATTCAGTGAGTATGTTGAAAATCTTGAAGTCCAGATTAAAGAGCTTCAGGCATATTTCTATTATTAAAGCCGATCTCACCGGATTTCAAATCGACAAGAAATTCAAATTCGCCTTTATCAGCTATTCTTCACTACAGCAGTTTTTATCTTACGATCAGCAGAAAACCTGCCTTACTCTGATAAAAAACCACTTGGTTCCCGGAGGAGTACTTGGATTGGATATCGGGACAAGAATCTGTGACACTCCCCTGGAACAACCTATGAAACTCTTATATTCAGATGAAATTTTCTCTGATAAATCACGGGTTTCAATGTATACATCCTGGGAAACTGATCTTGATAAAGGTATCAGACATTGGGTTGATCAATATATTGAGGAATTCACCGACGGAACTGTCCGAAAATTCATAAACAGGATCTCACTTCAAGAATGTAATCTTGAATATATGAAAAAACTCTTGCTCGATTCCGGATTCAGAATTCTTAATATCTACGGTTCATTCAATAAAGATGAAGTTACCGCAGATTCCTCTAATAACCTTTATCTCGCTGAGAGTATTTGAGTTAAAAGTTTATAAGTTAAAAAGTTACAAGTTTAAAAGTTGAAAGTTAGAAAGTTTAAAGAAAGAAGTCAGTCCGGATCCTAATGTTTGTTCCCTGCTATTCAGCGTGGTAACTAGAACCAAGATTGAATAACCTTCCGATTTTTCTTATGGTGATTTTTTCTGTAAGATAAAAATCGGAAGGTTGTTATTATTTATGAATTACAACTCACGAATTACGTTTTAATTCATCATTCAACATTTAAACTCAGATAATGCAATAGAACTTTGCATGATTTAGGGTTTAGCGGTATTGGGTATCAGGTTTTGGGTGTTTGGTGAAGCAATTTACAAGTTAAAAAGTTGAAAGTTTACAAGTTAAAAAATTGCAAGTAATTAGATTTTTACATCACTGAGTAATAATCAATTTGGATTTATCCTTATCTTCAAAATTTATTAAAATCTCGTTGGGTACACATATTATTGGATTACTATTGCTCCATCCCTGTTTTACACAGTATTGCTGCGAACAACTCGACTCCGAGATTCTGACTTTTCCACTTTTAACCTCGATCAGAGCTGAATTATTCAGGGCAAATATTGAATCCACAGATAGATCGACAGTATGAATTAATCTATTATGATGATAGATTCTGGCAAATTCGGAGGAAGATCGGTTATGAAATGATAAAGACAGGATCAGAGCTGAAATCAGTAGTAACAAGATCAGGATTATATCAGCTTTGGTGATGATCCTGATTAACTTTCGAAACCCTTTCATAAATCAAAACTCAATGGGTATGATGGTGTTGCAGTCAGGACATCGATTCTCGTTCAGATAATTACGGATCCTGTTCTCTCTGCTGATCAGCAATTTTTTACACTTCGGACAATAGGTGTTGTTATCTGTTAAAATATTCCCGAGATATACATACTTCAGCTTTTTCTCCGCTATTTTTTTCGCTTCATATAGAGTTGCATCAGGGGTCGGCTGATTAGTCATTTTATACTGGGGATAATATTTGGAGAAATGTAACGGTAGCTGATCATCGACATCCTGTATGAAATCAACCAGTGCCTGTATCTGTGATTCCGAATCATTTTCCCCCGGGATCAGCAGGTTCGTAATTTCCAAACAGCATTTACCCGAACTATACCGGATCGTATCCAGAACAGGTTGAAGCCTGGCTCCGCATAACCGTTGATAAAAATCATCATCCATCGATTTCAGATCGATATTCATGGCATTTATGAATGGTAATAGTTCCTTCAAAGGTTCCTGATTAATAAACCCGTTAGTCACCATGACAGTGCCTATCTTATTATCTTGCAATATTTTAGCAGCATCGAGAACGTATTCGAACCAGGTTATCGGTTCTGTATATGTGAAAGCTACAAAATTGATCCGGTTCTGATCGCATAATTCTAATAGTTGCTCCGGATTAAGTTCTTTTACAGGAACATCAAACTGACTGATAGTATAATTCTGACAAAAATCACAACTCAGATTACAGGAATTTGAACCAATAGATAGGATCATTTCTCCCGGATGATAATGATATAATGGCTTTTTTTCCATTGGATCCATACTGATCGTTACAGTCTTGGCATAATTGATCGAGTAAAGTATTCCCTGCTGATTTTGTCTGGCTCTGCATCTCCCGGTTTCTCCCGGTTTCAGTAAACAGTAATGGGGACACAATAGACATCGAACCTCATCATTTTTCAATTGCCTGAAATATTTAGCTTTGATCACTATTCACCTTTATTATCTCTGAGGTATTCCTGTAAAACTTTGAAATTTTTTTCAAGACTTTTATTATTTTCTTTTAAAGCTTGAAGAGCATTTTCTCCCAATTGTTTTCTTTTATCCACATCTCGATAGAGTTCAAGAATATCCTTTTCAAGCGATATCCTATCAGAAATCACAATAGCAGAACGATCTATCAATTTAACAACGGTGTCCCTGCAGGAATAATGATACCTCCCGATAATGATCGGTTTCCCATAAAATGCGGCTTCCAGAGGATTGTGCCCTCCAAATTTGAAAAAACTCCCTCCGATTATTACCAGGTTGGAAAATGCATAAAACATGGGTAATACTCCCATTTCATCAACTATGAGAACTTCTTTTACCTGTTTCTGCTCGGAATAAGAATTGAATTCAAGATCACGGTATAACTCCTTGATCTCAGGTATCCTTGTCAAATGACGCGGTACTAATATCAGCTTCAGCTTGGGAATTTCCCTTTTTAGGGTGCAAAAAAGCTCTCTGATCAACTTTTCCTCTCCAGGACGACTGCTACCCCAAACTATGATAAAATCCTCCCCAGAGTAGCCTAATTCATTCCGGATAGTCTTACTGTTATAAACAGGCAGTGAAACGCCGAATTTAAGATTAGAAGCATTTTTCACCCGGGAAAATCCCAAAAGCCTGAATCGTTCCGCATCTTCCTGTGATTGTGCATTCACTGAAATTATTGATTTCCAGAGAGATTTCCAGAAAAATTTGATCAAACGATAATTCCGAAATGATTCCTCCGATATTCTGCCGTTGATCATGATAATATCAATATCTTTTTTTCTGGCGGTATTCAGCATACAGGGCCATAATTCGGTTTCTACCAGGATTATCATTTCAGGATTTATTCTTTTGAACAGCCTGCGCTGGAAAAAACTCAGATCTAATGGAAATAATATTGCAGGTAATTTAGCACTGATTCCCGATGCAGTTTCCTGCCCGGTCCTGGTAACTGTAGAGATAATAAAATGCCTGTTTGGATATTCAGTTAATAACCTGTTGATCAAAGGTTTAATGGCGTTTACTTCTCCCACAGAAGCAGCATGGATCCAAATGCTTTTATCTAATTTAATCTCCGAGTAACCCAGGCGCTGCTTTAATTCACGCCCTTTGAATTTTATCAGGAAATAGGGAAGAAGCAGGATAAAAATGATCCAGAGTAAAAAATTATATATAAAAATCAATATTTCCTGCCTTTAATTCCAGATAATACGAATTACACTATCAGGGCTTTTCAATTAGATGAAAATAAATATCATCACTGATCTTGCTGACAAGGACCCTGACTTTATCAGCAAGTTTGTAAATTCTGCCATATCTCTTACCGATCAGGCTTCTGTGCTGCTCGTAGAATTCATAATAATCATCCTGCAAAGATGACCTTTCTATAATGCCTGTGACCGGCATGGAATCCAATTCAACCAGCAATGATGAATTTCTCACAGCTATGATAATGCCAGTAAACTCATCTCCAAGATATTTCTTCATGAAATTCATCTTGTTCTTGTATTCAACTTCTCTCTCGCTTTCATCCGCGATATTCTCGCAAACAGTCGCCTGAAGAGCATGTGCCTGTAATTCCTGTAAAGTAAATATTTTTTTTCTTTGTTGAATTTTATTCTT
>JAUVIJ010000098.1 GCA_030592835.1 Candidatus Cloacimonadota bacterium
AATGCAGTAGAGGTTTATTGAAGAGTGGTAATATTTTATAGGGGGATAATTTAGAAAATTTTTATGCATATCATAAAGATATTCAGACAATAATTTTGTAAATCACTCACACATAAAAGATTGATGCTATTTGCAAAGTTCTATTGCATTATCTGGGTTTAACATTAAAGTTAAAAAATAATCTATTCTTGTGATATTCTTTTTCTTTAAAAATAAAAAAAGGAGCTATTTCATGAAAAAATTCATTATTCTCGCATTATTATTTATGTTTTCTTTTCCGGTTATTGCTTTGGAACTCGGGAAAATTGTTCTTCCCGATGTTGTTTCTGTAGGAGATACAACTCTGGTTTTAAATGGAGCCGGTTGGAGAAAAAAGGTGATTATCAAGGTTTATGCAGGAGCTTTATACCTTCTCGAACCCAATAAGGATGCCGAAGCAATATGGTCTGCAGATGAACCTCTGGCAATTAAAATGCATTTTGTTTATAAAAGCGTCTCCGCTGAAAAACTGATCAATGCCTGGAATGAAGGATTTTCTAACGCCAATGCAGCAGAATCCCTGCAACCTGATATCGATATGTTTAATTCTTTCTTTAACAAACCAGCTCTAAAGGGTGATATTTACGATCTGATCTATAATCCGACCGAAGGAACAAGCCTATATATCAACAATGAACTGATCGGCACAATCACAGGTTTAGAATTCAAACAGGCTGTTTTTGCTATCTGGTTGGGAGAGAATACTGCTCTTCAGAGTCTTAAAGAAAAAATGCTGAATATGTAATCTCTTCTTATAGAATCAGTTTAGTTTATTCTAATTTTTTGTGCTGGCTCGATCTCTGATTGAGCCAGTTTTCTTATTAATATAATTTGACAAATAACTCTACATTTCTGCATTTATTATTTTTGGGAGTTTATATGGGTAATGGATTAATATTTCACAACAAAATTCTGGATATTGTTCTGATCGCTTTGATAGTTGCTCAGACTTTGAAAGTGATCATCGGATTGTTTGAAGAAAAACGGGTAAATTTCCGCAGATTTCTCGATACTGGCAATATGCCCAGTTCCCATACTGCATCTGTTACGGCTCTATCTACGGCTGTCGCTATCCAAGAAGGACTGCACTCCACTATTTTTGCTTTCAGCCTAGTTTTTGCGATTGTCGTTATGTACGATGCGACCGGGGTTAGACGAGCTGCTGGAAAACAAGCTGAAGTTCTAAACAAAATTGTAAATAATATTCGCAAAAAAGAAGGACATTCTATAATTGAAGAAAACCTGAAAGAACTTATCGGACATACTCCTATGGAAGTTTTCTGGGGAGCATTTCTCGGTATCGTAATTGCCTTCTTAATGAGTTAGCTATATTTAATCAAATACCCTGAATTAATCCTTTCAGGATCATAAAAATCTGAAATCAATTCCTGGAAATTGTACTGCTCATGATTCAATTGACAAAAAATGAGTGAATTTTTTAATGATAAAAATTATCTATATGTCTTTCGAAATTGAGAAATTGTAGAAAAAGGAACACATGAGAATCTATTAAAAAATAAAGATTATTATTACAGTTTATATACAAAGAACCTGTTTTAGAGGATAAAATCATGAACTCCCAGAGAAAAACAACACAATATCAGAGAATTTCCGATCAAATAAAGGTATTATTTCAGAAAACGGAAGATCTTGTGGCTAGAGCAAACACGATGATCGAGGTTCTCCCATTTTTTTACATGTTTTGAACTACAATCACTTCACAAGTTTATAATAATACTCTGTTTTTTTGAAATTCTGCCAGATCTGATCTTCAGACCAGATCTTTTCAAATATTTTACTGATAGAATTACGTTTGTCATATACATACAAATAAGCAGTTTTATTTATCCAGTTTCTTTTAACTAAATCTCTCATAAGTTTCTGAGTCAGATTACCTTTTTTATCGTACTGACAGGAACTGAACTCCTTTATTTTCCACTGACCCATAACACCTGATTTCGTTAAAGACTCAGATAATTGACCCTCTTCATTATACTCATGATCCGTGATCTGAGTTGAGAAAACCTGTCCCTGGAAAAATTCCTCATGAATCACCAACTCGAGTTGATCCTGGTTATAATATTCATACTTAGTCTTGGTCTCTATTTCCCAATCTCGATTTTTCCATTTGAACTCTCTGATTTCACGTATAATATTATTGAAATTATAGGAGTATTTTTTTAGTTTCTCATTCTTCCAGTTATATTTATCCCAAATTTGTAATATTTCTTCTCTTATATTTCCTCTTGAATCATATTCATAATGAAACTTTTTGAAATTTTTCAAGCGAACATTTTTATCAAGGTCAAAATCTCTTTTCTGAAGAATTTTGATCAGTCTGCCTTCATCATCATAGGTCAATTCGTCTAATCCTGATTGAACTTTATATTTCTCTTCAAAATTGAACAGAATTGTCTTTACTAGAGTTCCTTCATCATCATAAATATATTTGGTTTCCGTGAAATAACGCCATTCTTCATTAATCAGATCCCAATATTGTTCTATTATGTTTTCTTTTCTCTGCCTGCGGTTTTTCAAAGCTGTATCCAAGGCTGATTCCTGAGAATTTTTAGAATCCGTGATTTCATGTTGATATAAAATTCGCAAATTTTCATCAAGATATTCAAAGTTTTTTTTACTATCAGCAATTAAATGCATAAAAAACCAGATAACGATCAAAATGATAATATTTTTTTTCATCGATTTTCTCCTCGGTGATTTGCTAATTAATAAATATAAAGTTTACATTGTCAAATTTTTTTAATAAAAAAAGGGCTACCGAAGCAGCCCTCATTATAATTACGTATACTTAGATCGTTGGTTTATGTGCTGTCTCAAATCCTGCTTGAACCCAGGCAAAATAGTTTCCTTGCAATCTGTAAACTTTCTTGAAACCGGCATTATGCAATTTTTTTGCTGCTTTAACAGAGGGTTTCGTCGTATGATAATAAATCAGATATCGACTTTTTTTATCAAGCTTATTGATTGCCTGGTCAAAACTGCCATCACCAATGAAGTAATTAACGGCTCCCGGTATATGGCCTTTATCATAAATTCCTGAAACATCTATTATCTTTATATCCGGATATTTCTTCATCAATCTCATTGCCTGCTGAGGAGAAACATCCTTGTAGGGTGAATCCGTATCAAGAATATCTCTGGCAATTACGAGACAGAACAATGCCAACATTGAGATCATGATCACAAATTTAATCGTCTTCAATGTTAACCTCCTTATTTCTAACTCATTAAATACTAACTTTTTTTTTAAAAGCAGACAAAATTTTTATTTTGCTTTTAATGTCAATTATAATATTATTTCATGCATCCACGTAAAAAATTTCAGAATCGTTGAATTTTGTATATTTTGAAGAATAGCAAGAAGGTTTTACTAAGAATACTAATCTTCATTTATTTTGTTTCGCTCCGCCTTCTCCGGCAACTGCCGGATTTGGCGTAAAGTAAGTCTAACAACATGTTTCATTTGTAATATGCAGGTGATGTTAGCCAACATCACCTGCAAGTGACATATTCCTTTCTCGCTACGAAGATTGTCCTCATAACGCTTAAAGAAGATTACTGTGTTCCCAAGAAAACAGGCTGTGTGAAAACGTTTAACAGCGAAATATTTATCAAGATAAATGCGTTATAAAAAATAAGGAAAGAATTACAGAATGAGATATATAGAAGGGCAATCGCGTGACCAGGTTTTGATATTTCCCGAAGTTATAGATAACTATGTAAGTAAAGAGAATCAGGTTCGTGTTATCGATGCATTTATAGCAGTTGGTGGTGTATCTTTATTATTTATTTAGTTCAAGGCATTATCTGGAGTAGTATTTTTAAGTATTTATCGGCATTGATGTTCTTCTCCAAATATGCTTTATTTCTCTTATTCAAAAGGATCAAATTCAACATTTCGTCATTTCCAGAACGCTTTTTATCACTTAATAAAATATCTATCCCATGATTAATTAGAGAATCGGATAAATCCGAGTCGCAGGACCCCGGTAATTCATATTGATCTAGCAAATTATTGATCATTACAGCTTCTTTAACTTTTAGTTTTCCCAACTCGAGACTGAGATTGATCGCAGATCTGATGCCAAGAGCTACCGCATTACCATGAAAAATGTCATAATTCGAGATCGATTCCAGCACATGTGCAAAAGTATGCCCAAGATTCAACAACCTCCTTTTACCTTTATCCTCCATATCCCATCTACAGAGTTTAGCTTTAATATCGATCGCTTTTCTGATAATATCAGTTGAGATTTCTCTCTTCTTGTTATTCAGCAGAATTTTAAATAACGAAGATGGTTTTATCAAAGCTACTTTTATACATTCTGCCCAGCCCTGATCCAGTTCCTGCTTTGATAATGACTTAAGAAAATCCGGGTTGATATATACTCTTTCAGCAGGATAAAAAGTTCCAAGATTGTTTTTTCTTGAATCCAGGTTAATCCCTGTTTTACCACCGATTGCTGCATCGATCATAGACACGAATGTAGTTGGAATTAGATACAATCGACAACCACGCATATATGTGGATGCAACATAGGCGGTAATATCGGTTGTAATCCCACCACCTATTCCAATAAGTTTCGATTCCCTGATTGCTTTATAATTATGTAACTTTCTATAAATCTTCTGAGTTTCTTCGATGCATTTGTTCTTTTCATGGGCATTAAACACGTAACAGGGTGATCCATTAATTAGCAGGTTAATCTCTTTTTCATAAAACGTAAGAATGTTTTTATCAATTATGTATAGATTAAGCCCATTCCCCGATATTTTCTCAGGGATTCCGGAATTGAATATTAACTCGGAAAGATGCTTACCAATCCTGTATTTCATTGTTTTTGACTCTGTAATTTATCAGGGAATTGAATTCCAGAAACAGGTTTTTTTTATTTCTCAATATCCTCATAACTATAAATGAGACAATACCCAAGGTAAATATTTTAAATAATAAAAGCATAAGTGAATATTCGATGATAAAATTGATTATCGCTACACTCGTCAGAATCAATAAAGAAATGATAATATAACCGAATTTGAAACCAATATCATAAATCTTTCGAGAAGTTATGAAATTAAGCAGAACAATAAATATATAGGCAATTATGGAAGCAAAACCCGCGCCATATACACCATAAGATGGGATCAGTATAATGTTCAGGATAATGTTTATCAATGCTCCCAAACCAACAGCAAAAGCAATAATTCGTGCTTTCTTTTTTATATAGAAGCTGATATTAATTATGTTGAAGACCCCAAGCAGAAAATGTGACATCACGCCAAAAAACACAATTTTGATACCTTCATGGTATGATCCATCAATAAAGATCCGGAAAATTTCCTGGGAGAATAAGATGATAGTCATACCTAACAAAGATCCGAAAATCAAAAAGCTGTTAAAGATCTTTTTTAAATTATCTTTACTACCGGGTTGATCAGCAATTTTCATGGCATATGGAAAATAAACCATGCTGACGATCGAAGTCAGAAACGCCATGATCATACCGATCTTGTATCCAATTGCATAGATACCGACATCATGGAGAGAATTCGCTGATAGATACGTTAACATATATCTGTCTGATAATCTCAAGATCACCATTGCCAGTGTACCGGGGATCATTATCAAACCAAAACTGATTAGATTTTTCATTATCCCGGCAGAATAAATTTTCTGATGACGATTTTCTGAAAGCTGAAGATTTAAGATCTTAATAATATGAATGATCGCTAATAAGAAAGAGAAGATCGATGCTATCAGCAGATATTGAAAAAGATAGAGCATTGAAATCTTTCCGGTAAATGCTCCAATGATCACAAGTATCAGGAAGGATAGATTTTTTGAAGCACCGAGGAATGCATAACGGACTGATAATTCCATAATATTCAGAAAGCTTAACGTCATTCCGTAAATTACATCAAAAAACAAAATAAAAGCTACATAAGTAAATAAATAGCTGAATTGACCGTCCTTCAGGATCAATTGAGATAATTGTATCCTGAAATGATAGATCAGAAAGGAAAATATCAGACTTGTGATCATTAAAGTAATATAAACAGAAGAGATAAGAGAAAATCGATATTCTGCTGATTTATCCTGATAGAAATAGGAAAAGAGAGCCTGCTGGATCCCGAGAAAATATATCAAACTGGCAAAGGAAATGAAGATTGTGATATTGGTGTAGACAGCAAATTCTCTGGGTATTAAAAACTTGGTTAATATTGGTAACAAAAACAGGAGAAGCAATTTCCGGAATAAATTACCCGCTGCATATTCACAGGTTTTTTTCAGATAAGGATGCATTTACGATTCCATTATTCTGCGATACATCGTCACCGTTTGCTTTGCTATTTTATCCCATGTATATTGATCTCTGATATGATCCCTTAATTCAGGATTCTTATCCATGTTCAGGGATTGTTCAATTGAATTCACAATCGAATCTATTGATAAAGGATTGGGATAGAGTGCATAATTCAGGAAATATTCAGCAGCTCCCCCTCGAGGAGTAATAACAATGTTTGCCCCTGCTAAAGCAGCTTCAAGAGCCGCTCTTCCGGGAGTTTCGAAGTGAGTTGGCAGAATAAAAGTTTTACAGGCAGCATAAGCTGAAGCTAACATAGGATCATCATGACCTATCCATCCCAAATAGAGGATATTTTTGTTCCGGGATAATTTATCTCTACACCATTTCCCTTCCGGGGTTTCAGTAATATCGGCAATAATAACCGAGGGATGATCAATCCTTTCTAAAGCTTTCAATATGTTCATGCCATTCTTTCTTGTTGGTCCAAGATGCCCCACATAAAGAATGAAATCTTCTATCCCGTACTTTTTTCTGAACAGATCGGGATCAGCATGATAAAAGCGATCTTCCACTCCGTTAGCAATAACCTGAATAATATTTTTATCGATCCCAAGAGCAGCATGCAGCATGTTGCCTTCAGCCTCTGTGTTTGGCAGAACCATCTCAGCCTGATCACAAATGTTCGCCG
>JAUVIJ010000208.1 GCA_030592835.1 Candidatus Cloacimonadota bacterium
AGGTGAACAAATCCTTTATTTTCATATCATCAAAATGCTCAACAATTTTTCGGGGTAAATTTCTTTATAACTTTTTTCCCTTATTATATTTACTTGAAAATGAATTAATTTCAGTTTTCTTAAGTCATTTATATCACAAATGAATTAATAATTTTATCTTGACGTATATCATATTTGACAGAGGTGTCTCAAATCTTTCTATAAAGAAATGCGTATGACAGAGATCAAAATTAATGGTATAGTTCAAGGGATCGGATTTCGTCCATTCATTTACAGACTGGCGTTAGAACTTGATCTTAAAGGATACGTTTTGAATTCTTCCTCGGGAGTTGAGATCGTTGTAGATGGCTCCCGTGATGTCATAAATACATTCATCAACAAGATCAGATCAGATCATCCTGCAGCTGCGATCATTAATGATATGTCTGTATCAGCAAAACCGGGGGAAGGTTTTAGCAGTTTTATCATTAAAGAAAGCCTGAGCAACAAAGGAGCAACTCTTATGTCTCCAGATCTGGCAACTTGTCCGGATTGTTTTCAGGAATTGAAAAATCCCGGAGATCACCGTTATAATTATCCTTTTATTAACTGCACGAATTGCGGTCCGCGGTTTTCTATAATCGAATCACTTCCCTATGACCGTCCAGCTACTTCAATGAAAACTTTTCCTATGTGTTCTTACTGCAAAAGGGAATATAAAGATCCGCTTAATCGCAGATTTCATGCTCAACCGGTTGCATGTTCCGATTGTGGACCAGAGTTGGTTATCATAGACGGTAATGATGAGATCATAGATGAAGATCCGATCCGGAAGACGATTGAATTGATCAAAGAAGGAAAGATCGTCGGCATTAAGGGTATTGGTGGTTTTCATATCTGTTGTGACGCAACAAATACCGAAGTACTTCAAAGATTAAGAAAACTTAAATACCGTCCACATAAACCCTTCGCGATCATGATCTATCCTCCGCTTTTGCAAAATATCGTGGAAATCGATAAAGACGGATGGGATGTTCTGAGAAGCCCGGTAGCCCCCATTCTGATATTACCACAGAAAAAAACTTCGGTGATCTCTCCTCTGGTCGCTCCCGATAATCCCTATCTCGGAATTTTTTTACCTTATGCCCCTGTTCATCATTTACTATTAAGTTCATCTCTACCCTATTTAATAATGACTTCCGGGAATAGAAGAGATGAACCCATAGCTAGTGAAGAATCAGAACTGAAAGGACTTTGTGATTTCTTTCTAACCCACAACCGACCCATTATCAACCGAAGTGATGATTCTATCATTCTACCCACAAAATATAAGAACGTTATTATTAGAAGATCGAGAGGTTATATTCCCAAACCGATTACTATGCCCCTGGTATCAGTTCCCACTTTAGGGGCGGGTGCAGAGTTGAAATTGACCTTTGCTCTCAGTAAGAAGGATTCTCTTTTCCTTTCTCCCTATCTTGGTAATTCCGGAAGCCGGGAAACCCGGGAGTTTTATCTCGATACTCTGGCAAAATATAAACGCTGGTTCAAAATAGAACCGGAACTTGTCGCTTGTGATTTACAACCTGATTTCATGACTACCAGATATGCTGAAAGCCTCGACCTTCCCCTGGTCAAAATTCAGCATCACGAGGCTCATGTTGCAGCGGTAATGGCAGAATATCAGATCGATGAACCTGTCATTGGAATCGCTTATGATGGCACAGGCTGGGGAACGGACAACGCTATCTGGGGTGGTGAAATATTTGTCGGAGATTATCACAAGCTTGAAAGATATTATCATCTCAACTATATGCCCCTGCCAGGAGGAGATCGGGCAATAAAACATCCAATCAGGATCGCATTTGCTTACCTGACCGCAGCAGGAATTGACACTACTTTCCTGAAAAATTTACAGGAAGATGAGCGAATACTGATCCAAAAACAACTGGAAAGAAATTTCAATGTTTTTAACACTTCCAGTTTAGGAAGATTGTTTGATTCTGTGAGTGCGATGTTAGGTTTATACCCGGAAATAACCTTCGAAGCTCAATCAGCTATGGCACTGGAGTTTTTGACCAGTGGAATTCTACCCCGGGAACAGAAACCCTATTCCTTCAATATTGGTGAAAGTGAGATCGATATTATTCCTTTGATCCGGGATGTTGCTGCCGACATCAAAAACAAAGTGGATCAGAGGATTATAGCATCCAGGTTTCATCGAACAGTAGTCGATTTTACTGTGGAAGCTGTTAACAATATCAGGAAGTCTACCAATATTTCAAAAGTTGTCCTCTCCGGAGGTGTAATGCAGAACCGATTAATACTGGAAGAACTGATCAGGGAGTTAAGAAAAAATAACTTTACAGTCTTTTTCCCCACAATAATCCCTGCAAATGATGGTTCGATAGCATTGGGGCAGGTCGTTCTTGCCAACAAAAGAATCTGAGGTAAAAATGTGTCTGGCAATACCTGGTAAATTAATAAATAGAGAAGGAAACAAGGGTATAGTTGATCTCGGAGGATTGAACAAAGAGATAGATCTTACTTTCGTTCCTGAAATTGAAATTGGTCAATGGCTGATAATGCATACTGGTTTTGGACTTGAAATAATCTCCGAACAGGATGCCCTGGAAACAATCGAGCTATTACAGGCAGCTTATGGAAAAGAATCTTTATCGATCTCCTGAGCTGATCAATAAAATTTCGCAAGACTTATCCTGCTGGCAAAAACCCATTAAGATCATGGAAGTTTGCGGAACTCATACAATGGCGATTGGTTATTGGGGAATCCGCAAATTACTGCCTGAATCTATCAAATTGATTTCGGGTCCGGGCTGCCCGGTATGTGTTACACCATCCAGCATCATCGATGCCGTGATAGATCTGAAAGATGTGACGATCGCAACTTTTGGCGATCTGATCCGAGTTCCGGGAAAACGAGGTACTCTGGAAGAAGCCAGAGCCAGAGGACTGGACGTCAGGATAATCTACTCTCCCCTGGATGCTTTAAAGATTGCCGAGGAGAAAGAAACTCTGTTGATCGGTATCGGTTTTGAGACAACGACACCCGGGATTGCACAGACTATTCGTGAAGCAAAAAAAAAGAATTTAACCAATTTTTCTGTCCTGCCGGCATTCAAGTTAGTCCCCCCTGCTCTTAAAGCTTTATTAAATGATAAAGATCTCCAGTTAGATGGTTTTATCTTACCCGGTCATGTCAGTATTATTATCGGGAAAAAAGCATATTCTTTTCTTGTCGATGATCATAAAATAGGCGGTGTTATAGCAGGTTTTGAACCTCTTGATATTATGCTGGCTATCAAAAATCTTACTCAACAGGTA
>JAUVIJ010000132.1 GCA_030592835.1 Candidatus Cloacimonadota bacterium
CAAGATGATAAATATGCCTGCACCCATAATGATGAAAGGATGAGCAATTGCGAGGACCGGGCAGAACTTCATGTAAATATACTGTTTTCCAAAGTATATCATTACTAACATGACGATCAGTACCAGGTATTTGACGAATTTCAATAAAGCATCTATATTCCGGGGAATCTTTGGTCTGAATTTGTGATCACTGCGATTGAGCTTATAGAGCCATTCCTGAGCAGTTCCCCAGAAACAGATATAACCACAGAATTTTCTACCGAGGAAAATTGTTGATAAAGCAACAGCTAACCCGATGATAATAGTTGAAAGATAAGCCGTTGTTCCCAGCAAAGCAAGAGTACCAAAACAAACTGCTGCATTTGGGCAGAACTGGTGAGCACTGGGTAATCGATCGGTGATCAGGAGAAGCAGTATAATAATCCATAATCCAAAAAAAACTTTCTGAATTATCTTTCGCAGTTTTAATTTATTCATGTTCTATTTTGAAAATGTGTATACTTTCCCCTTTTTTATAACCCTGTTGATAATGATATCAGCAATATTATCATTTTCGAAGATATCTTTCTCTAAGCAAACAAAATCCGCCTGTAATCCGGGTTTGAGAGTACCGATATGATCTTCATCATGAGACAACCTGGCAGCATTTTTTGTATAGATCTCGACAGCCTGATATCTGGTAAGACTTTCTTTGGGATTATGGGTACAGCAGGCTGCATCTATTCCTTTTAAAGCATTTATTTCCGTAATATACCAATCAGATCCTCCAGTAATCGTAATACCTCTATCAGCAATGGATCTGAATCTGTTCGTCCTGCTTGTTCTTTCTTTACCCAATCTATTTTCGTAGAGACCGTTTTTGCCGCCCCATAGCCGATCGAACATAGGTTGCATGACAGCCATAACACCAAGATTCTGCATTCTATCCAGCATATCATCACTTGTCAGTTCATTATGAATGATCGCATGTCGAAGATCCTTGGGATCGTTATTTTGAACTTTCTCGTAAAACTTAAGGATCTGAGAAATAGCAGCATCTCCAATGCAATGAATAGCGATCTGGAGATTATTCTCATGAGCCCGGGTAATAAAGTTATCCCAGAAATCGTCCGACCTATATAAAATTCCTGATGTGTCTGCTGCGTCTGAATAAGGTGACAACAAGGCAGCAGTATGAGATCCAAAAGAGCCATCAGCCAGAATGCAACCACCAATACGGGGGGAACTGATCTTCAGTGCTTGATCAATATCTGTGATCTGTGGATAAAGGATGAATTCCACTGGGAACTGGTTCAGGTTCTGTTTCATGTATTCGAAATGTTTAAGATCAGAACGGCCATCACCTACCATAGTATGTACTAAAGTATGACCGGTTCGAAGCGCAATATTTGCAGCCTTCTGGTAAGCCTTGAATACACCTTCGTTGGGTATATCGGCATGGAACCAGTTGGAAGCCATTCCGTTCCACTGTTGATTCAAGTGACCATCGAATCCTGATGGCAGTTTTGTTTTCCAGGGAATCTTTCTGGCTGCGGCACTGTTGATTGCACAGGAGTGACCATCAATTCTTCTGATTAGAACAGGAGTATCAGGAAATATGATGTCCAGTTCAGTGGCAGTAGGAAATCGTTTTTCTTTGACCAGATTTTCGTCGAACTGGTATGCATAAATTTTCCCGCTGATCGGTTCAGCTTTTGCAAGAAGGTCGAGAACTTCCGGTATATTTTCCGCTCCTGCCAGATCTGTACTTATGGCATATAAACCGCCTTCGAAACAGTGTGTATGAGTATCGATAAAACCAGGGTAAACAAAAGCACCTTCCAGATCGATTTTCTCAACATCGTTGATTTCAGGGATTTTATTGAAAACTTCTGTAATCATACCCTTCTCGACCAATATTCCACAATAAGTTTTATCCTGGTCTTCCATGGAATAAATCCGGGCATTATGAAACAGAGTTCTACTCATGTAAACACCTCAGCAACATATTATAAAAAAGATATACCGGAAATCCCATAACATTGAAATAACAACCTGTGATCTTTTTAATAAACTGGCTGCCATATCCCTGAATACCATAAGCGCCGGCTTTATCAAAAGGTTCACCAGTTTTTAGATACTCCTCGATTTCATATGCGGACAGATCTTTAAATTCTACCCGGGATTTGGTATAATCATAGTAGTTGTTATGTTTATATTCGATAGAGATTCCAGTATAAACATAATGATAATTTCCGGAAAGCCTGCTCAGATAGTCGGCAGCTTCAAATTTGTCTGCGGGTTTTCCTAGAATTTGCCTGTCCTGATATACGATTGTATCCGCTCCAACTATCAGGCAGTCATTATCATATTTTTTAGCGACAGCTTTAGCTTTATTTTTAGCGTGTTCTTTAATTACTTTTCGTGGATCGTTATAAAGTATCGATTCATCTATCTCAGCGGGAATCTGAAGAGCCTGAACCCCTATTAAGTTGAAGATTTCCCGGCGACGAGGTGAAGCTGAAGCTAAAATGACCTGTTTGTCTTGAAGAAGATTATGGATCATAATTGGTTTTTGCCGTGAAAAATTTTATCCACCAGGTTATTTTTGGAAACATATTGTCTGATCAACATCAGATCAGGATGAAAATCTATTTCTCCCCAATCACTTTCCTTGCAGATAGAATAGTGTACAGGATAACCTTTATGGATTATTTCCTGAACAGCTTCCAGATAGAACACACTTAAATTTTCAGGTTTACGGACCATTTCATCTAGTATAGTTCGGTAGATCTTAGGGCCATGTCCTGAAAACTTGATTATCCCCACAGATTCGCCATTTGCTTTTTTCAGTTCAACCTTTTTGCTGACCTCATGAATAAGATCTTCGGAATAAACCACTTTCATATCGTCTTCGTCATATTTGTCCTTTTCATCGATCACCATGGTTATATTATGTCTGCTTCTCAGAAGATTTTCTATAACCAGAGGAGTAAACATGTCGTCACCATTTATTGTGATGAATGGACCTTCCATATAATGTCGAGCCATCCAGACGGAGATAAGGTTATTGGAAGTCTCATAAAAAGGGTTGTAAACAGTCTTTAATTTGAAACGTGACTCATACTCTTTTATTTTTGCTTCTATTTGTTCTGCCCTGTATCCGATAATAATCACAACATCTCTGATATTATTCTCTAATAGACTGTGCAGTTGAGCTTCCAGTAGAGTTAATCCTTCACCAACTTCCAACAGGCTTTTCGGAGTATTCTTTGTTAAAGGATATAACCTCGTACCTTTACCGGCTGCAATAATGATAGCTTTCATTTCTACCTCGATGTAAATATTTACTGATTCAATTAAATTTTTTATTTCTCTTTGTGTCTATATTTTTTCTGACCCGTATTAGGACTTGACAAATATTGACTTAAGATTAATAAATTCCAATCATTAAAAATAGATAGTACTGATATTCAGGAAGAATAATGTCTAAAAAGAAGATTAAAAAAGTTACATTAAATGATATTTCGGCATATAATGCAAAGGTGTTCAAGGAATTTAAACGATCTTTAAAACATATAATATTTGATGAAACCCTGACCCTGTATATCTTAAGACCGATTGCCTTTATTTTTGTCAAATTGTTATATAAGACTTCAGTAACTCCCAATCAAGTTTCCCTGATGTCTATTTTTGTGGGTTTGATCAGTGGCTACTTTTTCTCCAGAGGAGATTATACCAGTTTTATTATTGCAGGAATATTGTATTTCTTCTGCCTGGTTCTTGATTGTGTAGATGGTATGATCGCCAGGTTGAAAAAGAACGGTACTGCTGTTGGTAGGATCATAGACGGATTTGCTGATTATATAGTGGGAATTGCTGTTTATGTCGGTTTGGGAATCGGCTTCAGTAAAGGATTAGTTCAAATTGATTTCTGGCCGTATTCTTATTGGTTACTTCTGTCAATATCAGCTATCAGTTACATTTTCCATGCCATGATAGTGGATTATTACCGGGTGGAATTTATGTCTCATGGACTGGGAAAAGTAACATCCGTTTGGGAAGAAAGACGTATATTCACGGAAGAAATGGATAGAATTAAACACATGCAAGGAAAATGGCTGGATAAGATATTGATCGCTGTTTATCTTTTATATACTCATCTTCAAATTTTCCATTTGGATGAACAGGAACATTATAACCGGAAAGCCTATTACAAATCGAATAAATTGATGATCTTACTCTGGTTCTGGATTGGACCGACAGCTCATGTTTTTGTGCTGATTCTTTCAGCTATTCTTTTTAGACCGATCATCTACTTCGTTTTCACAATAGGCCTGGCAAATATTTATATGCTGGTACTCTGGATAATCCAGGTAAAAATCAAGAAAAGATTACGTTTAGAGTTTAAGAAGCCGGAATCAGTTTAATGATTGTACGGTTATTTCATCTGCCGATCTTATCCTTGTTAAAATTGCGGTAGAAGATATTTCTTAATTTGGAAAAGGTTCGCCTGTATCTGCGAAATAAATAGGAAGTGACCAACAACCACCAATAGGGGATATTTTTATATCGATCATAGAATTCCCTGATCGCGTCTGTCTGTCTGAGAGTTGCATTCCCATCGGGTTTAAAAACTGTATATTTAAAGATCTGATTGCGTATCTCTTTGTATGAATCCTTTTCGATGTTCTTCTTCACCATTGCCAGTATGTCTTCCTGGTGATTAATTACATCACCCGCCTGCCAGGCATAGGTGTTTGAGCCGATATCTTCTGAAACCCGATAAAAAGCGGGAGCCGGGTTCGCAAATATGACAGGAAGGTCAAAATGAAACCATTCATAACAGGCAGTTGAAATATCAGAGATCATCAGGTCAGACTGCTGCATAGATGAGAGAATATTGTCATCGATAACTATCTTTACATGATCTTCGGCTTTCAGATCCCGGATGAGATCATCGATTTGTTCGTAGATGTCGCCGGGTTTTCGATAAATACGGCTGTGATATTTAATGATAAGATTATAGTCTTTATGAAGTGCTTTGATGATCTCCAATCCCCAGAGTTCAAGAGAACTTTCTCCGTGCTGAGAAAATTTGATCATCTTTAAATTTACATTCTGACTAATCCAGGTCGGTGCGTATAATATGGTTTTTCGGTTATTTTTAAAAATAGGTTTGACCACAGATTCCATTTTCAGCAGGGGATCAAATTTAGGATAACCGATAATCTTCCATTCCGGAATATATCTCAGATATCCAGATCTTGCCACTTTATCTTTGGTCTTCTCTCCGGGGAAGAGAACCAGATCATAAACAATAACCTTAACTGATTCAACATAATTCTTATCGGAAAGACCACCATGAAAAATTTCCACAGCTTTTCCTCTGAATAGAACATGATAGCTGGGATAGATCATTATTCTGATCCGGTTTTTTACTATCAAACGTTGGATCTCACGTTCATTTTCGCATAAATGAGCTTTGATGTTAAGATCTTTGTATTTTGTGATCAAGTAATCATAGATTTTTTTTTTCTTAGTGAAAACTATCCCTCCCAGAATGGGATAAAGTCTGACAACCGGAGGAATGTGCTGAATATCAGTTACAAGGTAATAACCGATTTTATAGTTATGATTCATCGATTATCTCCAGGGATTGCAGGAAAGCTACTGCTCTACTGGTAGACGCCCCATCATTAAAGTAAAAACAATTTGAGAGCATCTCCTGATAATCTTTTTTATATTTCTGAGAAAGCAAATTTTCAGCCAGTAATTCGTTTATATTC
>JAUVIJ010000175.1 GCA_030592835.1 Candidatus Cloacimonadota bacterium
ACATGGTAAAACTCTCCTATATATAATCATAATACATATATTCTTAGTTTTCGGAAACCGCGGACATGTTCTAATGACCGGGATTCAAGCCATACCGTATCGCCATGATACTGATTCCGGCACCATGTTATACAACATGGTAAAATTCTCAGTAAACCTTTTTATCGTATATTGAGTTTTATTTAGATCTTTTTTTCCGGAAGAATTTTTTCATCAAACTGGAGCATTCTTCTGCCAGAACACCACTTGTTAGATCCGGATTATGATTCAGTTGATTATCGAGAAGAACATTGTAAACAGATCCTGCAGCACCGGCTTTGGGATCAGAAGCTCCAAATACAACCCTGCCGATCCTGGACCAGATGATCATTCCGGCACACATCAGACAGGGTTCTATTGTAACAAACAATGTACAATCCTGCAGAAATTTATATCCCTGTGATATCAGTTTCTCAATAACAAGTTTCTCGGCATGAGCCAGGGGATCCTGTTTCTGCCCGGAACGATTATGGTCAGTAGCTAATACTTCATGATCCCGCACAATGATCGCACCAACCGGAACTTCATCCTCTGCATAAGCCTTTTCTGCTTCCTGGAGAGCAATTTGCATCCAACTTTGATCTGAAGAAAGCGTCATTGATCTATGGGTTAATATCCTTCAAGAATTTGTAATATTCGCTATCTGTAGTCATGATCAATGTATTCTTTTTATCGATAGTGTTCTCGTAAGTTTCCAGGGTTTTCAGGAATTCGTAGAACTCAGGGTCTCTATTGAAAGCATCAGCATAGATCTTGATCGCTTCGGCGTCGGCTCTACCTTTGATCTTTTGCGAAGTTTCATAGGCTTCCGATTTTATCTTGTCCAGTTCTCTCTGCATTTTACCCAGGATCTCAGCAGATTTACCTTGTCCTTCCGATCTGTATTTTGCAGCGATCTTATTTCTTTCCGAGATCATTCTATCGTATACTTTCAGCCTGACTTCTTCAACATAATTGATCCTCTTGATCTTAACATCGATCAAACGTATCCCATATTCATCCACGAGGGGTGAGGCGATCCTGAATATCTCATCTGCGATAGCACTTCTACCCATGTTAATGATATCAGTAGTAACCTCTTCAATCTGACTGAGCTCAACTTCCTCCGAGAATTGCATTTCACGATTAGAATTTCTGACGATATCGAGTAATTTGTTCGAGCTGATCACATCTCTAGTTGAACCACTGATCACATCATCGAGACGACTATGGGCAAAAATTTCGCTTCTGGTCGTCTGGAAGAACTTAAGAGGATCTTCGATCTGCCATCGAGAAAAAGTATCGAGCCAGATATAGCGTTTATCTGCAGATGGAATCTGTTTGGGTTCACCATCCCATTCCAGTATCCTTTTTTCAAAAACATTCACTTTCTGGATAAAGGGTATTTTAATATGCAGACCTGCTTTTTTTATTGCATTGCCAATCGGATCACCGAATTGAGTGATTATTACCTGTTCTCTTTCATCTACGATATAAAGAGCATCGAACAGGATGATCAAAAGGGCTGCAATAATGATTAATTTTGTACTTGTCTTCATCTTAGTTCCCTCCTTTTCCCAAGTCTAATAAGGGAAGAAGCCCCTTAAGATCCTCATCGACAATATACAATTTTTCCACATTAGGAAGGATCTTCTGCATTGTCTCCAAGTATAATCTCTTCTTAGTGACCGATTTGGCAAACCTGTATTCTTCATACATCTGGATGAATCTCTCAGCGTCTCCATTAGCACGATTAACGCGATTAATAGCGTAACCTTCGGCTTCTTCGATCATCCTTTTGGCTTTACCTTCTGCCTCCGGGACCGCTTCGTTGTATTGCTGCCAGGCTTGATTGATGATCTTTTCTCTTTCCTGTTTTGCCGAGTTTACCTCATTAAAAGCTGGCTTTACTCTGTCGGGAGGATTCACATTCTGGAGATTGACAGTGTAAACCTCTATTCCTGCTCCATATTCATCCAGATGTTCCTGGAGAATTATCTGGATTTCATCGGCGATCTCTGTACGGTTGAGTACAATCACTTCATCTACACTACGGTCACCTGCTACCTGTCTCGTCACAGATTCGGTAAGGTCACGTATGGTTTCCCTTACATAACGAATACGGAATAAAAACTTGATCGGATCCTTGATCCTGTACTGAACGATCCATTCGACATCTGCAATATTGAGATCACCGGTCAGCATCATAGATTCATGATCATAGTTCCTGGTTGAATACTTGGTCTGGACACCTGCTTTCAGGGTTCTGAAACCAAATTCCTCTTTGAAAACATGTTTCACTTTTACCTTCGTTAGAAAATCAATCCCGAATGGGATCTTAAAATGTAATCCCGGTTCTGTTGTGGAGACATAGCGTCCGAAACGCTGTATCACGCCAACCTCTTCGGGATCAATTGTGTAAAAGCCAGTGAAGATAATGATAATGACAGCTAAAACTATTACTCCCGCAATAAATTTACGAGGTGATATTTTAGAAATCTTTTGGGCACTGGCTTTAATCTCTTCGAATCCTTCCATACAAGCTCCTTGTTTTATTTATTGTTTTTTTAAATATGAGATGGTGGAGGAAATTCCATCTTTCAAATCCGTTCTCGGATTCCAACCCAATTCCTTAATTACTTTATCGATATTTAAGCAACTCCGTTTTATATCACCCGGTCTGGCATCCCCCATTATTGGTTTCAGGGATACTTCCATCTGTTTGGAAATTTCCTTCAGTAAATCCCCGGTTGCAGTCGGGATACCGGTTCCGACATTAAAAATCGAATGTTCACCCCGATTCAGAACAAGTTCATTGACTTGTGCGATATCCTCTACATAGATATAATCTCTTTTCATTCCTTCCGGATTCTCTTTGAATACATATAGATCAGAAGGTTTTTCTGCAAGATTATTATTTATAAAAATCGATACTACCCCAGCTTCTCCATGAGGGATCTGCCTGGGACCATAAACGTTTGCATATCGGAGTATAGTGTATTGCAATCCGTATTGATGATGATAGAAATCGAGGTATTTTTCTCCCAAAAGTTTATTGATAGCATAGGGAGACATTGGTGAGGGAGGATAGTTTTCAGTCGTCGGATATTCTTCGGCTTCCCCATAAACAGCTCCACCAGATGAAACAAAAATCACTTTCCTGATCTTATGGGCAACGCAGTTTTCCAGAACATTGATTAATCCCTTCACATTGATATCTGCATCAAGCAGGGGGTCTTTTACCGAGATAGGA
Organism: Candidatus Cloacimonadota bacterium; assembly: GCA_030592835.1. Lineage (GTDB taxonomy): Bacteria > Cloacimonadota > Cloacimonadia > Cloacimonadales > TCS61 > JAUVIJ01. Next base: position 3,272 of record JAUVIJ010000175.1, read on the forward strand.
ACACTTATCTGGGCAGCATGGTGGTTGACAACATCCGGTTGAAACTCCCTGAATATTTTATTAAGATGATCTGATCTGATATCGATCTTCTCAAAATCAGCCAGTGGATTGACATTCCTTCGACATCCGGTACTAAGATTGTCTATAACTAAAACTTCATGTCTCAGGTCAACATAACGGTCGACAACATGTGAACCGATGAATCCTGCTCCGCCTGTAACTAAAATTCTCATTTAACCTCACCTTAGTATTCTGATCTGATCTGTCGAAGCCGTGATCGAAACAGCCTGTTTTAATAAATTAATTTGAAGATGTACTTCTGCCACATTATTTTGATCTTTAACAACACCTGTCAAGCCAGTAAATGTCCCGGAGATAATTTCCACCCTGGTACCTGCTTCCAGATACTCGGTTTCTTTAAGTTTTCCTCCCAGGACCTTTCCTGAATAGATTTGCTTTAAATCGTCTAAAAGACCAGTTTCATCAATTACTTTCAGAAAATTGACAATATGCCCTGATATCAAGAGGGTTCGTTTCTCTTCCCGATTACAATTCACGAACAGGTATCCTGGAAATAGTGGTTTAGTGAATAATATCTTCCTGTTCCTGTAGATTCTCAGACTATCTTTCAAGGGAAGATAATAATGTATTTCTTTTCTGAAAGAATATTCCGCAAGTTTTTTCTCTCTTCTGGGTTTTGTATATACGACCAGCCAGTTTCTATCATCAGATGCGGTTTCAAGATCACCGAACAATTCTTCGATCTCAACCGGTTTATTAGTGGACATAGGATTAAGGGTAGATCCCTTCCTTTTTTACAACCTGATTATATTATCGCTTTTTATTCCTTTACAGGCATTCCTCGTATCCAGAATTAATCGCGAATGTTTTACTATAGCAGGGTAATCAAACACATTGTGGTTTGTAATAATAATTATTGCATCATAGGATTTAAGGTTCTCAAGAGGCACTGATTTATAACTTTTTTCGTTTTTCTCATTATAGAATTCTGGAATATGAGGATCATGATA
>JAUVIJ010000177.1 GCA_030592835.1 Candidatus Cloacimonadota bacterium
ATTGCATTGGATATCAGCTCCCGTAAAAATATATCATGTTCGGAATAGAGCCACTTTTTGATAATGGGAAAAATGTTCTCTGTATGTATCGATAATTTTCCTGAAACCTGTTTCTTCTCGGGCATATTCAGCTCCTTGTCTTAATAATTCATAAAGGATAAAATATTCAGGAGCGGATAAATGTCAAATATTAAATTAGCAGTCTTTCAATTAGATTGCTTATTATGGTGAATTATGGTGTGTTTAACTATTTTGTTCGATCTCAATCAATTCGTAGACCTTAACAGGTTCTTTACGGTTTTTTAATTCCACGTCATCGAGAAAATATGCGGTGATTTTTTCTCCTGCCAGGTTATAAGTAATTTCATCGATCAGGATATTTTTACTTGTTTCAAAATCATCAAACATATCTGAAAGATCAGAACAGTTGGTCAATATATCACCCATAGCAGTAAAATTAAATACTTTCCGAGAACCAAGATTACCTGCAATTACCGAGCCGCTGGTAATACAGAACCCAATTTCTAACGGATCCTTTTTTTTCTCCATCCACCTGGATTTCAATTGTCCGATGATCTGATTCATCTCAAAAGCGGCTTTGCATGCCCAGTAAGCATGATCGGGGATAGCTACTGGAACTCCAATTAGGGCGACGATATCATCTCCTGTTAATCTATCGAGATAACCATTATTTTTAATAATAATCGAATTCATAGATGTAACGAAATCATTCAGAATATCCATCGATTCCTTCATTGCATGAGTTTTCAGATATTGTCTGAAATTCAAGAGGCTGACCTTAAGAACTGAGATCTCCTTTTCCTGAGGAATAAAGTTTTTCATAGAATAGTTCATGATCATTTCATTTAATAATTCAGGAGAAATTTTTTCCTGGAACATTCTCCGGATAAATTCTTTTAGACGGTTTGACCGAATATCGAGGATGATCAGAGAAAATAGATATTGAATAATCAAGATGGCTGGCAAAAGTAATACGGGAAGGATCAATTTACTATTATAAAAAGACATATATACTATTATTAGATAACATATTATGATGAATGAGTTAAGTAGAAAAGATCTGATTTTCTTCATTGAAAGGTTCATCCAGAATATCAGTGTGGAAAAAAGCAGGAGGATCAAAAAATACAGAAAAATTGAGAAATTTGTTAAATAATTGTCGTTCAATACCATCTGGATGAAGTTTGCTTGGATCTCTACACCTGGCATCCTTTCATGGTTCAAGAAAGAAAACGGCGTTAGATGATAATCCTGGAATTCTATCGACGTAATTCCAACAAGAACAATTTTGTCTTTGAAGTGCTGGTTCAGGTTGAGGAATTCGAATTTATCGAGGTCATGTATGCCCGGAAGGGTAAAGGTCGAATCATCGAGTATATCAACCAGGTCATAATATTTGAAGGATCTCGCAGGACCATAATAATTGATCAGACAACTTTTTTTATTTACTTTAGGAATAACCTTGTTTCTTATCTGGAGGAAACGTCTTTTATTAATTATCTCATTAAACCATTTTGGATCACCATGTAGACTTCCCAGAGATACAACTCCCATGCTGAAAAAAGTGTCGGATTTTGTTTTCCAGATTAACTGGTAATTTCGGATAAATCCATCTTTATCCTCATATACATCCAGAATACCCCGGTTATAATTCGGAAGATCAAGTTCTTCTTCTATTATATCTTCCGTTTGCTGATAATATCTTCGTCCATTATTTATCTGGTTTCCCCGTGACCATACAATATTATCAAATCTCTCGGAAGCAGCAACGATCAGGGACTCAAGTGGAAAAAAAGATTCATTATCAAGATCTATACAGAAAACTATCTGCTTGGCTCCAGCATCTTTCAAGTTATCAATAAGTCTCAGGTAATGATCCGGTGTCAGTGGCCATCTTTGCTGAAGAATTGTAAATGTCAGATCACTGATTTCTACGATCACTATATCATCGTATACTGCACGGGTTCCTCGTATCATGAATAGAAAATCCCGTGCTGAATGCTCGAGTTTGAACCAGAAATGGCTGAGAGAAATGATACCTATGACTAATACCGTCAATATCGGAACTAATAATCTTTTCATTTTTCTCACGATTCACTCCCAAAATTTAAAACTCTTAGCAATCGTTGTTTTATATTTCCAGTCAATCAGAGAAGATATTTCAATGAATTTTGTTTTCTTTGTTGAACAACGAAGAGATACTGTAAAATATATATAAAACAAATACTAAATTTTTAATAAAAAACTGTCAATATTCCTTTTTTTTAAATATTACTTATTCAGAGATAGATCGATGATCCTGATCAATAATTCAGGAAAATCGATACCGGCTTCTTTAGCAGCCATGGGAGTTAAACTTAGCGTGGTCATTCCCGGTAATGTATTAATTTCCAGGAAGAAAAATTCCTTTCCGTCATAACGAAAATCTACACGGGAATATACTTTGCATCCCAGTAAATGGAATATCCTCTTGGCATAAGACTGCACTCTGGCGGTTGATTTCCGATCGATAGAAGCAGGAACCTGATATCTTGTATGACCTTTTGTATATTTGTTACTGTAATCATACCAACCGGTTTGGGGTATAATTTCAACTACAGGAAGAGCTTCTTCATTCAGGATAGTAACAGTAATTTCTTTTCCCGGGATGAATTCCTCAAATAAGACCTGTGATGAATATTGCCCAGCAATTTTGAATGCACTTTCCGCATCCTTAAGATCATCAATAATCGTAATTCCGACCGATGACCCGGAATCATTCGGTTTCACTACCAGAGGAAGATTAATAACTTCTAGATCGTGAATGCCGGAAAAACTATCTCGTTGATAAATAAGTTTATCCGGAGTTTTAATCCCTATGGTTGTAACCAGCATTGAAGTTAGATATTTATCCATCGCCAAAGCACAAGCCCTGTAATCAGAACCGGTATAAAGAATATTTTCGAGTTCGAATAGCGCTTGCAGACGTCCATCTTCTCCCTCAGCTCCGTGCAGACCGTTAAATACGATCAGAGGATCGATTTCCTTTATCCGTTCTACTAAATTAGAATAACAGGAAAAATCCGAGGGATCAAGGATGATAACATCATGTCCTGTACTATTTAAAGCTCCGGCAATCTCCCCAGCAGATACTTTTGAGACTTCGCTTTCCTCGGAAAACCCGCCGGAAAGTACTAATATAGGTTTATTTATATCCATGTTTTTTAGCTAATGTCTAAGAGTAATCATGTCAAGTAATTTGCAATTTCATGCATCCCTGAAAAAAAATCAAAACCATTGTACTGTTAACTGCAAATAGGCAATTTTTTATTATTTATGATTTGTTGTATTACTTCTTTTGACCACCAAAAGAAGTAACCAAGAAAACCTCGTCACTTTTATGATGCTTGTTTCCTGATTTTCTTCATGTGAAGAACCTCCTAAAAGGATCTACGATCCTGAATTCCGGTAAGAATGTAGTTACAAAAATCAGGCGATATAAAAGTGACATCAATATTCATATCAATATTATTAATATTTCTTATACCTATTTATATATTACTAATAAAGTTATATAATATACATTTACAGTTTCTCGGAGTATGGGTGGAAGTTTTATCAATACATCCACTGAAAAAAGTTCAGGATCGTTGAATTCTTTCTATTCTGAAAAACAAGAAGAAGATTTTACTAAGATTATTAATCTTCAGTGTGACAGCTTGTATTTAACCCGACTCGGGTTCTGTGAACTCGAGTCGGGTTAAATTATTAGTGAGTATGTTGGAAGTTAAAACTTGGGAACCAGAAGTTACAAACAAGCAATGCTTTTATTTGTTTTGAATTTGTAGCTTTGTTCATTGCTATTTATTTGTGATTTGTTATTTGCAGTATATGCCAGATCCGGAGAAATTCAGGGAAAGATTTATTGATACAATCCAGGTTGATAATTTTCAGATGGGAAAATTGTGACTGGATCAGATGAAAAGCCATTGCCAGACGATGGTCATTCTCAGGGTCGAGTATAATATTTTTGGGTATTTTCCTCAGAGGTTCGATTTCGATGAAGCTCTTCCCTATTCTGACAACTGCTCCGATCTTTTTCAACTCTCTGTTTAGAATTGTTAAACGACTGGATTCTTTATACTCAAGATGTTCTACATTCGTTATTCTGGTTTTGTTTTCAGCAAACAAAGCCAGCACTGCCAGTGTGGGAACTTGATCAGGAATGTTCCCCATATCGAATTCTCCTCCTTTTAGTTTCGAATAGTGAACTCCG
>JAUVIJ010000001.1 GCA_030592835.1 Candidatus Cloacimonadota bacterium
AATTTTTCTGATTTCTGCAATTGGAAATTTAGTCTAACCATGATATTTCTTCTTAATATTTTTATCGCTCCATTATTAAATATTTTTATGTTTCTCGGTGAAGAAATTGGATGGCGGAGTTTTATGACACCCAGATTATTAAAGCTATATAAACCTTTTACAGCATTTTTAATAGCAGGTTTTGTCTGGGGAATTTGGCACGCCTTCGGAATTATTATGGGACTTAATTATCCGGGGTATCCGGTAATCGGAATTGTTATGATGATTTTATTAATGATTCCAATAGGAATTATATTGCAGTATTTTTACTTAAAAAGTAAATCTGTTTTTGTTCCTGCGCTTGCTCACGGTGCATTAAACTGGACGGCATCAACCTATTTGATGTTTGTATTTAACAATGATAATTTTAATTCCTTGATTTATGGACCAACAGGAATAGTTGGGTTGATTGTTTGGTGGATTTTTGGAATATGGTTCTTACTAAAATTTAAAAATAATTATAGGATTAAAACTATTAAGTAATACAAACGGGACTTATCTTCTATGCTCAGTAGTGATATTTCTTTTTATGGATGATCGTGAATGCCCGGTATAATTGTTCCAGGAACACCAGTCTGATCATCTGATGGGTCATGGTTAATTGCGACATACTTAAAATATGCTGACAGTTTTTAAGTAATTTTTCTGAGAAACCATAAACACCACCGATGAAAAAAACACTTTTCCTGCTTCTAAAACCGTCAATAAATCGTGAAAATTCAATCGAGGTTATTTCCCTGCCTTTTTCATCCAGGGCAATATTGATATTATCCGGATTCAGATATTTCAACAATCTCTCGGATTCTTTATTCTTGACTTGCTGAATGCTGTCTGTATTTGCAATACTGACTTCCCGGACTGTGATCAGTTCAATTTTCGAATATGCCTGCAATCGTTTCAGATATTCCTGAACTCCTTCCTTAATATAGTCCTGGCGGGTTTTACCGACCAAGACGATTGTGATCTTCATTTTTAGAGGATCTCAGGCACAAATTATTCCCAGAGCCATCGACAGAAATTTTGTTTCAGCCGAATCAACCCTGGAAGCAATCAGAATTGGTACTTTTGCACCCATGACCACATGAGCGACCCGGTAATGACAATAATAGGTTAAGGCTTTACCAAAAATATTCCCGGCCTCTATATTGGGAACTATCATGGTGTCGGCTGCACCAGCAATCTCGGATCTTATACCTTTATGTTCTGCTGCTTCTTTGCTGACAGCACTATCAAAAGCCATTGGACCATCAATGATACAACCTTTTATCTGCTTCCTTTCATTCATCTGGGAAATTATTGCTGCATCAACAGTAGATTGTATTTTAGGATTTACTATCTCTGTGTGAGTTAAAAGAGCTACTTTGGGAAGATTATTCACTAAAGCATGAGCAACTGTTGTGCAGTTTTTAATTATCGAGATCTTCTCTTTTAAATCGGGTAGAGGTAGAAAACCTCCATCTCCCATCAGAACCAATTTCTCTGGTGTTTCATAGACCATCACATCACTCATGGTCTCACCGGTTCGTAAGCCTTTTTCTTTGTTAAGAATAGCTTTCAACAATGTGCTGGTGTCACATTTACCTTTAAGTATGATCTGGGCTTTGCCTTCATGAACAAGTTCTACAGCTTTTTCGGCTCCAGCGGTGAAACTTTCACCGGTATCATAAATTTCAAAAGCATTCTTTAGATCCTTAGCCCGGGTTTGAAGATAATTATCAATGAATTCTTTGTTCCCGGTCATAATACACTCCGCCAGATTTTCCCTTTTAGCCATAATCGCCGCATCTACAGAAGTTTTTGTATCCGCTACAGCAATAACCACGGTTTTTGTGGGTCTGATCCTAACAGCTTCTACCAGTTCATTAAAATTTTTTATCATTATTCCTCCTGATAGTCGTATAGGTTTTTAGCTGAGGACATTTATACTACTGGTCAAGGTTTTTTTCATCTTGATCGTTATTTTTCATCAATTCCAAGCCCTTGAAAAACCTTGACATCATTAATGATTAACCTTTTTTTTGTGTTTCGTTTAAAAAGGGGAGGTATGGCTGTAATAAAGCGTTGGCACGTTTCAGTATCTACAACTGATTCATCAAAACCGATCAACATAACTTTATCTCATCGGCTTGGTTTAAGTATTCTTATCTTCACCTCCTTTCTTTTGCTGTTTTTCTTGATCTCGATCATCTTTATTACTTTAAACCATAATAAGATTATCGTCGCTGAACAAATAATTGTCGAAAACAAGCTTCTGAAAAATAAGATCGATTATCTCACTACCGAGATCGATTCGATATTAACCAAGCTGAAACTTATGGAAGAATGGGAAGACGAAATCCGGTCGGAAGAGAATTTCAAGTCGATTAATAAAGAAATACGAGAACTCGGTTTTGGTGGTTTGCCGCAGGTTGATACTACTTTTGCCTTCGTTAACGATATTCTTAACTTGGAATATAACCTCACTCTCGGTAAACTAACCAGATTAAATAACAAGGTAGATTTTGATTTTGATTCACACCGTGAACTCCTTGATAATGTTAAACTAAAGGAACTGCTCTATCGCAGTACTCCTTCGATCTATCCCACCTATGGCAGAATTTCGGATGGGTTTGGCTGGAGAACTCACCCTATCACTAAGAAAAAATCGTTCCATTATGGTCTCGATTTCGGGAATAAACAGGGAACACCGGTTTATGCAACTGCCGATGGTGTCATTAAATATGCAGAATCCAAAAAAAATCTGGGTAAATATATCTCAATTCAACACAAATTTGGTTATCAGACAGTTTACGCTCACCTCTATAAATATCTGGTCAAGGTCGGCGATGAAGTAAAACGGGGACAGATTATAGCTCTTCTGGGAAATACCGGGCGATCAACAGGTGCCCATTTACATTACGAGATTCTGCGATATAACAAACATCGTAATCCCTATGATTATTTGAACAAATTGGAAGATGATATAATTCTTTCTCAGAATTGATAAACCCTACCTTCTGCAAAACCAAATATTTTACTTGCACCCACAACGGAATTATGTTATGAAGAATAGTTAAGAATAATTTTATAAAAATTGAGAGAAAAATGATTAAGAAAACAAAACTGGAAGATGCTATTAAAAGACTCGAAGAAATAGTGTCTCTACTGGAAAATGGAAATGACGACCTGGAGAAAATAGTAGGTCTCTTTGAAGAAGGCTCTGATCTAGTGAAGGTTTGTCGTCAGAGACTGGAGGATTTTGAAAACAAGATAGAGATTATCTCCGGTAGTATTAATTCTAAAGATAATGACAATGAGGTATAGATGAGCAGTAATCGCATGTTGCTGAAAAAGGACCTGAAAGAGAAAAGAGAGCTTGTTAATATAGAGGTAGACAGGTTCCTTCCCCGAAAAGATGAGTATCCTAAACAAATACACAAAGCAATTCGTCATACCCTTTTTGCAGGAGGTAAGCGTTTTCGTCCCTATCTTCTAATTAATACGTTTCTTCTTTTTGAGGAGGACATCAGAAAAACCCTTCTAATTGCAGGCGCAATAGAAATGCTCCACAGTTACACTCTGATCCATGATGATCTTCCCGAAATAGATAATGATGATTATCGCCGCGGAAAGAAATCCTGCCACGTTGTATATGGTTCTGATATTGCTCTTTTAGCCGGAGATGCACTTCTGGTGTACGCATTTGATGCGATCAATTCATCCGACATTGATGATCGTTTAAAACATATCTTTATCAAAGAAATGTCCTTTGAAGCCGGCCACAATGGCCTGATCTCGGGTCAGATAGTTGATATATTAAGTGAAAACAAGAAAGTGGATGCCAATACTCTCAAGTTCATCCATAAAAACAAGACAGCACGTTTAATAAAACTCCCGATCCGCTTTGGCTGTCATCTGGCCGATGTCTCTCAGGAGCATCATGAACGTCTGGAAAAATTCGGAGAAAACCTGGGTTTGGCCTTTCAGATAGTTGACGACATCCTTGATATTGAAGGAGACAGGGAAATCCTGGGCAAAACTATTGGTAAGGACATTAAGAAAAGCAAGGCTACTTTTCCGGCTGTTTATGGTTTGGAGGAATCAAAAAAAATGGCTGCAGACCTGATTTCCAAAGCCAAGGAGCTTCTTGCTCCCTATGAAGAAAGAGCGGAATTGCTGCTCATGCTCTGTGATTTCGTCCTTACAAGAAAATTCTAACCTGATCCAACAAATAGATCATGAACAAAAATTGTGGAAACGATAGAGAATTCAATTCTAAATTACATTAATAGAGAACAATGCTAACAATAAAAGTAAAAAAACTGAATGATAAAGCCCATCTTCCCCGCCAGATGACAAATCTGGCAGCAGGATATGATCTCTATTCCTGCAATCGGGAGAATATTATTATTAAACCGGGAGGCGTGAAAATAATCCCTACCGGCATTGCCATATCTCTTCCACGGGGATTTGAAGCTCAAATCAGACCCAGAAGTGGTCTGGCAGCTAAGAATCATATCGGGATCTTGAACTCGCCTGGTACTATTGATGCCGATTACAGAGGAGAAATCAAAGTGATCCTGTTTAATTTTGGTGATCATAATTTTCGGGTACTTCCCCAGATGAGGATTGCTCAGATGATAATTGCCCGGCACGAGGTCGTACAGTTTCAGGTAGGCGAAAAACTAACGGAAACTGATCGTGGAGAGAACGGTTTCGGTCATACGAAATCAGATTGACTGCGCCTGTTTTTTAACCAAGATAATGCAAAAAGTCCCGGTTACTCTTCCTTTTCAGAAAACAATCTATCAGACCAAGAACGGTCATTCCATAACCAGCGATACCGAAAACCTGGTAAAACTTGTATTAAAAGAGAATCGGGAGTCAGACCTGAAGGTTATTGATCTGGGAACAGGTTCAGGGATAATCATCGTTATGATCAAACATTACAGACCTTCATGGGATTGTACAGGTATCGACATTCAACCCCATCTGATCGAGCTTGCCAGAGAAAACGCCCGGCAGGCAGAAGTCAGATTAAGAATGATCTCTGCTGATCTTAGAGATCACCCTTTCCGGGAAAAATACGACCTGGTCGTATCCAACCCTCCTTATCAAAAACTTAACCGTGGTAAAATCCCGCCTGACCGGGAACGAGCACTATCCAGACATGAAATTACCTGTACAATGAGTGATCTATTAATGGTTATTGACAGCATCCTGAATAATAAGGGGACAGCTTACGTAATTTACCCGGAATCCCGAACTGAAGAAATTGAAAAAATCACAAAAAACATTGACCTTAAGATACATGATAAATTTATTATAGCAGCTAAAAAAGATCGAAGTATTATCTTTAAATTGGAAAGAAAACAGAAATTATAAAAGAAATAATATGCTGAATATCAATAATTATTCTCTCATCTGTAACAAAAAAGTGTTTATCTCTATCGAACAATTGCAGATTGTCGGTGGCAGTAAGGTCAATATTTTCGCTAATAACGATGCGGGAAAATCCCTTTTTCTCAGAAGTATCCATGGAGATTATCACAAGTATAAAGGTGAAATTAAAATTAAAGAGAAATCAGCTAAATTTTATTTGAAACGCAAGAAAACTATCTTATTGGAAAGTCTTCCCCACATTCTTCCCCAGGAAACTGTCTGGAAGAACATCGTCCTACCCTTACCTAATATCTCTCTCAGACAGAAACAGAAGATCACCGATCTCTGTAATATTGCCGGATTAACTGATAAAATCGCCGTCAAGACCAGGAATGTCTCTTATTCTGCTCTTAAATTCATAGAACTGATCAGAGCTGTTGTGCAGTTACCTTACTTGATCCTGCTGGACGACTTCGACACTTTTTTCGATCGCGGGAATTATCTTAAAGCTCTGAATATCTTTGATTATGTCCTTGATAATGGCGCCATTGTTCTGGCAACATCTCGGGAGAAATTAAACAGTTTTGATGAATTCTACTCTATTCGATCAAATAAAATGGAGAAAGTGTGAAATTCGACAAAGTATTTCAATTTATCCTTATTCTTTGTCTTCTTCTGATCTGGAATGTTTTCCATATCGGCTATCTCTACCAGAAGGATAAATATCACAACTCCCTGTCACAAAACCCGGTATTGATCTTCTCCCGAAATAATGAAACTCTAGATTCCATTAACGTTAAAATAGCTTCCTTGGAATATATCAGGAAAACAATCGTCGAAACCGACAGTTTGATCTCTAACAAACTGATCGAAACCTACGACCTTTATTATGCCAGAAATATCCTGAAAAATTTTAAACTCCCAGGAGTAATGAAAATATATTTCCGGGGTGAACAATTTAATAACCAGGCACGAACTCATTTTGAAGTTATCCTGGAACAATCAGGTTCGAATATTGAATATCATTTCGATGACAGTACCTGGAATTTTTACAGGAATCGACTTCAACTCTTAGATAACATCTATTTATACGGCAATTTAGTTTATCTAGTCTTTTTCCTTTTCATAACTGTCTTTCTCCGATTCCATTTTGAAATAAAGAACGATCATTACTGGAAAGTTTTCCTGCTTGCCGGCGGTCGATCCGGAACCAGGAGGAAATTCTTCCTGATCAATTCGGTGTTGATCTCTATTATCCCTTTCTTTCTGATTTTCCTGCTTGCTCATCTTGCTCATTTTTTCCAATATCTACATTTTTACGTTGACTTAAGAATATTCGCAATAGAATTTGCTGTTCTGATTGCTGGATGCGGGATTTCGGCACTGATTCTGGGAGAACGTACACGATGAGAAAATATATTCCTAATGTGTTGACTATATGCCGCTTTTTTCTGGTTCCCGTGTTTATCTGGCTAATTTTTTTCAGTCAGAGCAAATATGGTGTAATCTGGGCAACGGGTGTTTTTATTATTGCCAGTATAACCGATTATCTGGACGGTCTTCTTGCTAGAAAATTTGCCTATATAACCAATTTTGGCAAACTGATGGATCCCCTTGCAGACAAACTTCTGGTTATCGCAGCCGTATTGGCTCTCACTATCAGGTTTCAGTATGTGGATTCCTTAGCTATCGGGATCATAATTTTCAGAGAGGTTATGGTTTCCATTTTCAGAGAGATCTTTGCATCTAGAAAGATATTCATCCCTGCTAATATCTGGGGAAAGATCAAAACAGTTTTGCAGATGTTCGGCATCATTGTTATCCTGCTCTATCACAGCCTTTTAATTCTAACTAATCAGGCTATAGATCCCAATGGTTATTTGAAATCCGGAATTAATTATTTTTTCTGGTTCATCGCTATTGTTACTCTTCTATCGGGTTTCAGTTATGTCTTTACTGTTTTCAGGAGAAAATATTGAAAAGATTCTTCTTTTTTCTACTGATCTTACTCATATTTAGTTGTTCTCAGAAAGGTTATAGTAAAAGAGCTAATTACGATCCCAATAAAACTATGGCTTGGGGAAGTGTTCAGAAGATTTGCATTTTTGCAGATGATAATATTTGGAAATATGCAGAGTCTTCCCTGAAAGCTAACCTCGAAAGATATTATTATACAACTGAAAACGAAACATTTTTTGAAATTGAACATATCAATTTCGAAAAAATAGAACAGTTCTATAAATTCAACAATCTCATCTTTTATGCAGACATGGAATCGGAACAGGTCGTGTCCAGTTATGTTAAAGACTTGCTGGGTGAATCTATCAAAACTGAAATCGAAGAGAACTCTGTCGCCCTTTTTCCCAAGAACAATCTCTGGGCAAATAATCAGTTCGTAATCTTTCTGGTTGGAAATAATGAAGAGAATCTTCTTAAACTGAATATTCTGCAATCCGACCGGATCTTTAATCTATTTAAAAATGAACTCTATAAAAAAAAGGCAGACCGGATCTATAAACAGGTTCTGCATAACAACAGACTTTATTCCCAATATCCATGGAAACTGGAATTGACTAAGAATTATGTTATTTACAAACAGGATCCGCAAAATAATTTCGTCTCTTATCTTGCCCGTTTAAGAAATCATCCGGACAGATATCTGTCTGTTTACTATACTGAGATAGATAGTTCACAGTTCACAAAAGAATGGTTGTATTCCACGAGGGCGGAACTTGCCTGGAAGTACTTCGACGAAGATGAAATGAATGAAAGTAATGTCAGATTCGAAAATTACAAGTTGGAAAATCATTCGGGATGGAAGCTGTCTGGTAAATGGCAAAATTATAAATATGCAGTTGGTGGTGCTTTTCAAAGCTTTGCTTTTTATCACAAGGAAAGTTCCTCCGCTTATATTATTGATAATTCAGTTTATTTCCCCGAAGGTTATAAATTATCCGCATTAATAGAACTTGAAATCATAGCCAATACACTGAAAATCGTTGGTTCGGGAAATAATTAAGGAGTTAATAATGAAAAAATTGATGGTGATTATTCCCTTATTGTTAGTTTGCGCTTCTGTTTTTCCCTATGAATTGAATACCCTGATTAATTCACCAACCGCCGGTATTCTGCAGAGAGGAGAAGCCGAGATCAACGCTAAGATCTATAAAAACAACGGATTGATTTTAGGTGCCAAAGTCGGACTTTTCCGTAGATTTATGTTCGGATTCAGTTACGGTGCCGAACAAATAGTGGGAAATCAGGAACCCGACTGGCATGAACGGGTAGAATTTAATGCTAAATTCAGGATCTTTGATGAGACCTTTACTATCCCGGCTATTGCTATAGGATATGATTCTCAGGGACATGGGCACTATTATGGTGATGTTCGACGATATGATATAAAATCCAAGGGTTTTTATCTTGCTACCAGCAAGAATTTCGCCTTCATGGGTAACCTTGGTGTTCATCTCGGAGCAAACTATAGCCTTGAAACCGAAGATAAAGATGAAGAGATCAGCTTCTTTGCCGGCATTGATAAATCAATCGGAGAAATGTTGGTCTTTATCTGTGATTACGACGTGGGATGGAATGATAATGATGATTGGGACGAACAAAGTATGGATGAAACTATAAAAGGACTCGGACGTGGTTATTTCAATGCTTCGCTCGATGTCCATTTTACCGAACACCTGGTTCTGAAAATATCTTTGTATGACCTTCTGGAGAATCGAAAGGATACAATTGGTAGCGATCGTACAATATCATTATTGTATTACATGACCTTATAGAATGAAAATAATTTCCCTCTTTCTTTGCTCATTAGTATTAATGAGTTGTGCTGGTATTTCCCAGAACGATAAGCCCGGGACTGTCCAAGATTTTAACTCCAGGGCATTGTTTTATTATTCCCTGGCTGAAAGCTCAATTCAGATGAAAAACCTGCCAGATGCTATAATCCTGCTGAAAAAAGCCGAAATTGAAGATGAGAACAACCTGGAGATCAGGGAAAGACTGACAGAAGTCATGAGCATGGCATCTTTATACGAACTCGTTACTCAACAGGAAATTATCGCTCTCGGAGAAAAATATTACCGTCAGGATAAACATACGGCAAAAATCCTGAGATTCCTGGCAGAAGCCTACAGAAAAACCGAACAATTCGAAAACGCTGATAAATATTTAAAAATAGCCCTGCAACTGGAATCTTCGCAGAGAAATTACTCTACCTATTATTTCTTTCAGAAGACCTACTTCAACAATACCGACACTTTGTTGCTGGAAAAGGCTCTGGCTTCTCCCTGGGAAAGAAAGGAAGATGTGGTCAGGATCGCTCATTATTACTCGGAGTTCAACCTTGATAGAGCAATAGAAATTCTAATCGAAGGATACGAAAAGTGGGACGATCTCACAACTCTATCGGCATTGCTTCAATACTATAATGATACTGGTGGAAGCAGCGAGATCATTGAACTTTTACAGAATCGAGTAGATCGAAATCTGAAGCTTGCACCCAATATGCAGAATTACCTGATCGCTTATTACTTCAATACCTTTCAGAATGATAAGATCCTGTTAAATCAACAAATCTGTCTGGAAAGCGAATCAGAACAAATACTAAAATTTCTTTTCTTTGCCGGACTCAGTCAGAGTGATTACCAGGTGACCATCAAAGCCGGCCACTTGCTGGAAGATCTGGATAACACAGATCCCGGATTTGACAATACCCTGAAAGGCTATCTTGGTTATTCTTATTTCAAGGAAAAACATGATAACATGGCTCTGGAATATTTTCTTGAAACAGATAGTATCGATGTGATTATGGAGATTTTTCATGATCTGGCCTCTGATTCCCTCGAAACAGAAAGAACTATGCAATTACTTGATAATTATACTTTAAAACATCCTAATCATGATCTGACGAATTTAGTTTCGGGTTATACCTATGCACTTCTGGAAATGACAGCAGAAGCTGGTGAAAGACTGGATAGGATAAGCTTTGATTTTCTCGAGGAAAATGATTTTGTGTTGCCTGTCGCTCTTACTTATGTCGATAGACTGAATGATCCCGGAAAAGCCAGGGAACTCCTCTCGAAGAGAGAAAACCCGGATCCCTCTCTGGAAGAATTTTTCGCAATTTACTATTATGATTCCCGCCAGGATTCACTGGCTTACGAATACATTATCCAGGTTTTAATGGATGAGAAAAAACCGGATGTAAGCATATATCTACTTTCATCATTTCTGGCAGAGAGAATGGATAAGGTCAGTGATATTTTACCATATTTGGAAAAAGGACCTCTTGATCATCCTGACAATCCCGAAATGATGAATATGCTGGGGTATCTGATCGCCAATAATGGAATTTCAGAAAAATACACTCTTGCGGAAGATTTGATCAAAGGTGCTTTGGAGATCTCGCCGGATAACGGTATGATCTGGGACAGTCTGGCCTGGTTGTATTATCAGAAAGAGCAATACGGAGAAGCCCTCGAGGCTATGCAGATTCTACTGGATTCCCAGATAGAAAACAGTGAAATTGCCTATCACCTCGGTGCAATCTACTATTTCTTGGAAAATAAAGCTGAAGCTGTCAGGTATTTGACCATGGCAGTTGAGCTGAAGAATGATGATAAAGCAGTAAAAAAAGCTATAGAATTTCTTGAATTGATATATTCAGAATAAAGTGAGGTCAAAATGAAATTCGTTTTTACAAAGATCAATAAATTTTTGCTGGTAATCGGTATCCTGGTGACAATCGCTGGTTATATCATAATGAGCACCGGTGATAAAACCTTTTCTCCGATCCTGCTGGTTTTAGCATATGTTGTCATTTTCCCTGCGGCAATCCTGATCGGGACAAATAAAAAAACAGAAGAATAGCACAACTATGCAAAGTAAATTTCTTTCGGAAGAATTCATCGCCAAGATCGATAAATTCAATCTTCGGGCCAGATTGATAGTGGAGGGATTTATTGTCGGTCTGCATAAATCTCCCTATCATGGGTTTAGTGTGGAATTTTCCGACCACAGGCAGTATATTCCCGGCGATCCGATCCGGAGAGTGGATTGGAAAGTTTACGCTAAAACAAATAAATATTATATCAAGCGCTATGAAGAGGAAACCAATCTCAAATCCTATATAATCGTCGATCATAGCAATTCTATGGGTTATACTTCTGGTAAAATCAGTAAGCTCGAATATGCCAAAGCTCTGGCTTCGGCTCTGGGATATCTGATGCTCTCACAACAGGATGCTGTAGGATTACTTACCTATACCGACGTGATCACGAGTTATATTCCCCCGAGATCGGTAAGATCTTATCTAAATATCATCTTCAAGGAACTCTTCAAATTGAAACCTCAGGACCGGACACAAACAGCGGACATCCTGCATTCACTGGCAGACAGGATCAAGAAGAGAGGTCTGATCATCCTGATCTCCGATATGATCGACGATCCGGATAAAATCCTTCAGGGTTTACAACATTTCAGGCACCAAAAACACGAAGTGATCCTTTTTCATATTCAAGATCAGCAGGAATTGAGTTTTGATTTTAAAAGAGAAACCGAATTTATCGATGCCGAGACTAATGAGAAGATCGTAGTCAATCCCTGGCAGATAAGAAAAGACTACCAGGAATCATACCAGGAAGTCGTCAGATACCTGAAAACCAAATGTCACGAAGCCTTTATTGAATACAATCCTATCTCTACATCGACACCTTTCGAACAGAGTTTGCTGCAGTACCTCGCCAAAAGATCAAAATTGATGTAATCGCTTGGTGTGCTATCTCATTAAGATCATTTTCTTTGTGTCCGACGCTTTTTTTCCATGTAATTTATAAAGATAAATACCGGTGGGAACTTTGATATCCTGTTCATCACTTCCGTTCCAAAATACTTCCCCACGTTCGTCCAACAGTAAAGATCTGATCAATTGACCTTTGATATTATAGATCTCTATCGTCCTACTACTTAGTCCCGAAACATCACATCGGATCCTCGTCGAACTAGAAAAGGGGTTCGGTTGATTATACAGAATAAGCTCCATTGCCAGGATCTGTTTTTTGTCTGATGATACTGTATAACCGGTTAGAATATAGACACCATCATTTGTACAGGCAACAATATTATTACAGTTTATGAGGGGATTGTAGATGATATTATTTATCGTGAAATCCGGTAAACCCTCATTGTAATAGATCAACTCCCGGTTATCAGGAATATACATGGCAATACCCTGGGGATCTTCTTTCCAACCCACAAAAATGTTGTTCTCAAGATCGACCCAGACCGAACTCATATCGGTATCCCAGAATTCGACACCCCAAGTCTGTCCGCCATTATCAGAAGACCATAGACCTGAAGAATAGGATCCATCGGGATAAATCCCATAAAGAGTGCCATTTTGATCGAAAATGACATCAGACAGGAAAATATAAGCCTCCGATTGTTCCCAGTTCAGCCCTCCGTCCTGGGAATAATAGGTGTCTGTTCCCGTTGTTACCACAAGATTTTCATTCCTGCAGGCTATAGCATAACAGTCCATTCCCTCAAAAAATGAAACTGGTTCCCAGGTCAGACCATCAGAAGAGCAGAGAAGCCCTTCTTCTCCCCCAGCATAGATGCATTCTCCCGTTTGGTAGTACTGAATAAATCGCGGGTTCATCAGCCAGTAAAGATTCAAGAATTCCTGAGTGCTGCAGGTAAAAAGGTAAATCCCGTCGGAATCAGAGCCATCACCCATGACAACTATCATCCCTTCCGGGTAGTCCGGAGTAGGAATCGCACCCCAGACCGGTAGATTTCCATAAGAACATTCCACCCATTCTTCCCCATCGAAGAACATTACTCCCGTATCAATACAGATCAGTTCCATAGATCCATAGCAGACATTGTAAGCTGTGATACCCGATGGACTCATACTTTCCCAAAGGTAAGCGTTCAATAACAAGGGAAGGATCAGGAATAGAATTAGAATTGTCTTTTTCATGATAACCTCCAAATTTATATGGGTTAAACCCAGATATTGCAGTAGAACTATGCTTATAAATCTTTTATGTGTTAGTGATATTTCCTGTTATCTCATAAACAGGATCTTTTTCAGTTGCGAATTCCTTTTGTCAATACTCAAACGGTACAGATAAACACCTGTATCAACCAGGTTGTTGCTACTGTCGGTCCCAGCCCAGGTAAAATAGTTACCGTTGATATTTTCTTTAGAGATCTTTTTGACCAACTGCCCTTTTATATTATAGATGACGACATGATCGGCAGGATTTTCCCGATCTGAATTATAGGTGAAGGTTACATGTGTGGATATTCCTGCAAATACAAAAGGATTGGGAAAACAGTTGAGTTCGATGGAATTATCCACCAGATTTTCGTCATTTGTGCTTACTTGATAATTATTCAACATATAAGCGCCGCCATT
Source organism: Candidatus Cloacimonadota bacterium (assembly GCA_030592835.1). Classification (GTDB taxonomy): domain Bacteria; phylum Cloacimonadota; class Cloacimonadia; order Cloacimonadales; family TCS61; genus JAUVIJ01. The sequence goes on from JAUVIJ010000001.1 coordinate 13,838, forward strand.
GGTACAGGCTATAATATTTACACAGTCGATCAGCGGGTGATAGGTAAGTTTATAAATATCAAGATAAGGAAGTCCTTCGTTCATTTCTTCGATAGTATTTGTGACAGGATCCCAGATACCCACCCCGGTCTGGCGGTTGAATGTCTCCGGTCCCCAGCCTACGAACAGATTACCGTCAAAATTAGTGCTTATGCATCTCATTTCATAAGAATAATATAGTTGATACCAGGAAGCTCCATAATCCTGAGACATCCAGATCCCGGATGTATCTAAATCCCCGGGAAATATTCCATACAGGGTTTCTCCTGTGAAAAAGATCATATCGGAAACATGGGGGGAAGTCTCACTTTCATACCAGGTCGCTCCGTAATCATCTGAATAATGAACACCATAAATGTTCCCGGTATTACCGACAACCAGATGTTCATTCAGATAGGCAAAAGTTGTGCAATATTTACCGTTAAAATATTCCACACCCTGCCAGTAAATGCCATCACTGGATTCCAGCAACCCATAATAGTATCCTGCGTAATATTTGCCGTTGGAAGAACAATAAGTTATAAAAGAGGGATAATAACACCAGTTCAAAACTTCAAACACGTGAGTGATTAAATTAAACTTATAAATTCCGTCTGACCAGCTTCCACCAGCCATGATCACCAACACTTCATCCCCGCTTAGATCTTCAGCACTCAGAACCGGCAAATTCCCGTTGGAATAGTTATACCAACCGTCATTTTCATAGAGATAAAGCCCGTCCTCAGCACAGATCATCTCACAGAAAGTGCCGGTTTCATTGACGTAAAAATCATAAGTATCTATATATTGTGGACCAAAACTCGTCCAAGTATAGGGAAAGATCATGATCGGAAAAATCATTAACAGAAATAAAGAAATATGTTTCATCTAATCCTCCAAAATAAAATATTTGTTTATCTACTATAAGTATTACTTAATTCCCTGATTATATAGAAATTATAGCAAAAAATATTCCAGGAGCAAATTTTTCTGGGTTTGGAATATGATTACTGTAGTAATGTTGTTTTTTAGGTGATCATGTTAATCGTACTCTCGATATTAATGCTCACTGTAGTATTTAAAGGTCAATTTCGTTTACAGATTAAGGTTTATGTAATTCATCTAATAATCACCTCTAAAATATTTGACAAAGACCAGATAGTAAAAGGTATTGGCTTTGCTAATTATCACTAAGGGATGTTACTATGAAGTTTGAGAAAGAATTGAAGATAATCCGCAAGGGTGTCACAGAGTTAATTACAGAAGCCGAATTGATAAAAAAATTAGAAAAGGCGGAGTCCTCCGGGAAACCATTACGAATAAAATACGGGATCGATCCTACCGGTTATGACGTGCATATCGGTCATCTCGTTCCCATTCGCAAAATGCGTGATTTCCAGGATCTGGGACATCTCGGCATCATCATCATCGGCGATTTTACCGCCACGATCGGGGATCCTACTGGCAAGGATGAGTCCCGACCAACCCTGACCCCGGAGCAAGTGAAAATCAATGCAGAAAAATACATGGACCAGCTTTATACAGTGCTTGATCCTGATAAAACTGAAGTCCGCTGGCAAACGGAGTGGTTTGGACCAATGACAATGAAAGATGTGATCGGTCTCATGAGTAAATTCACCCTGGCTCAATTCATGGCTCACGAAACTTTCAGAAAAAGATATGAAGAAGGTCTACCGCTGGGAATGAATGAATTGATGTATCCGGTTTTGCAGGCGTACGATTCTTATGCAATCGAAGCGGATGTAGAGTTAGGCGCAACTGAGCAGAAATTCAATATCCTGTCAGGAAGGGATATGCAGAGATATTTTGGGATGGAGGAACAGATCGCGATTTTAACTCCAATTTTGATGGGAACCGATGGTAAGGAGAAAATGAGCAAAAGTCTGAACAATTATATTGCTGTTTTCGATACTCCCGGGGATAAATTCGGTAAAACCATGTCCATCCCTGATGATATGATCGTAAATTACTACAAATATGCGACCCAATTGAGTCTGGATGAGATCGAAAATATCAGTAAGCAACTGCAGGAAAGCCATGTAAATCCCATGGTAATTAAAAAACGCCTAGCTTATGAAATCGTCAGGATCTACCATGGTGAAAAGGAAGCCGAGCAGGCACAAAGTGAGTTTGAACAGGTCTTCAGTAAAAAAGAACTGCCCGAGGATATGCCGGTCTACAAACTTCAGGAAAACAGTATCAGTATTATGGATGTACTTGTAAAAAACGGTGTCTGTACTTCCAATGGCGAAGTGAAACGACTGATTAAACAGAACGCCGTCAGTGTTGACGGCAATAAGATAAATGATATTTTCCTTGAAATAGATGGGGAAGTTATAATCAAAGTTGGTAAGAGAAGATTTTTGAAGATAGAGAAATAAGTTTACCCAATCTGAAGTAGGAATGTAATAAGGATGATAAAATGACTTCATTTACAAATTTGTTAGTGCAACTGCCGATTCTTCTTTTCACTATAACCATACATGAATTCAGTCATGGCTATGTTGCCTATATGCTGGGAGATGATACTGCAAAACGTGCTGGGAGGTTGACACTAAATCCGATCTCACACATAGACCCTATCGGTTTGATCATGCTCTTTATAGCCAGGTTCGGCTGGGCCAAGCCAGTTCCGATCAATCCGCACAATTTTCAGAATTACAAACGTGACATGGCTATTTCCGCTGCTGCCGGTCCTGCAGCCAATTTTATCATGGCTATTATTCTTTCTCTGATATTTAACGCAATCAAAAATGCAAATCCGGAAATCCTCTACTACAGCAGCAATAGCACTCAATTCTGGTTAGGTATGCTCATATACGCTATCCTGATCAACCTGGCTCTCGGTCTTTTCAATTTGATTCCCATTCCACCGATGGATGGTTCCAAAATACTCGGAGGTTTTCTTTCCGATGAAGCCTATTTTCGTTACACAGCCAAAGAAAGGCAGGGAGCACAGATTTTGATGATCATCATCGTAGTCTCAATCGTTTTCAGACTTAATCTTATCGGATCGATCATCATGCCTCCTTTGAACTTCCTGCTTAATTTGTTAACCGGAATAACCCTTTAAAACTGGAGTTAACATGACCCTGGAAGAAGTAAAAAAACTGATCTCAGAAAAGAACATTAAATCCATAGACCTTAAATACCCCGACCTTGTCTGCAACTGGTATCATATATCCTTTCCTGTTCGCAGGCTGGATTATGTTATGCAGCAAGGTATTCCCTTCGATGGTTCCAGTATTCCCGGCTTGAAATCTGTTGAATCGGGAGATATGATCCTGATACCCGATCTGAACACTGCTATTGTTGATCCTTTCCTGGAAACTCCTACCCTGAGAATGCTCTGTTATGTCTGCGATGCCGACTCCAGAATAGGAACGAAAAAGGATCCTCGCAGTGTTGCTAAACGTGCTCAGGAATATTTGGAGAGTACTGGAATAGCTGATAAATCCTGCTGGATCCCCGAGTTTGAATTTTACCTGTTTAACGAGGCAATCATTAATAACGGCAGGTTCAGTGCCGGTTATAGTTTTACTTCCACTGAGAACAAGGAAGATCTTCCGGGAAGTTACAAAGACATTGATGGTACCGCTGTTGCCAACCGCAAGGGTTATCATATAGATATACCTTTTGATAAATACGTTCATGTGAGAGAGCAGATGGTTCAACTGATCGAAGATATCGGTTGTCCGGTACGATATCATCATCACGAGGTAGGGTTGTCGGGACAGCAGGAGATCGAGACCGAAATGATCGATTTCGAAGATATCAGCGATAAAATGATGTATATTAAGGATATAATCCATAACTGCGCTCTTGAAAACGATCTCACTGCTACCTTCATGCCAAAACCTCTTTACGACGAACCCGGTAACGGTATGCATTTTCATATTCAGCTTCGTAAGAAAGGAAAGAATCTGTTCTACCAAAAAGGTGGCTATGCCGATCTTTCCGAGGAGGCATTGTTCTTTATCGGTGGTATTCTCAAGCACGGTCGCTCACTCACGGCATTTACAAATCCAAGCACAAATTCATATAAAAGATTATTACCTGGTTTCGAAGCTCCGGTGAAACTGTTTTTCGGCCTGGCAAACCGCAGTGCCACTATCAGAATCCCGAAATATGCCACCAGTCCGGAAACAAAAAGAATCGAATTTCGCACGAGTGACGGCACCTGCAATTATTATCTTGCTATGAGTGCTTTACTGATGGCTGGTCTTGATGGGATAAAGAACCGGATCATGCCGACTCGGGAAAACGGATATGGACCCTATGATGATAATGTCTTTTCCTGGAGCGAAGAGCAACAATCCAAATTACATGCTATTCCTACATCATTAGAAGAAGCCCTGCAGGCTCTTGAGGATGATCATCAATATCTTATCGCTGGTGATGTCTTTAACGAAGAGCTGATCTCAAGCTGGATAACAGAAAAGACCAAGGAAGTCCTGGCTGTCCGCAACCGACCTCATCCCTTCGAAATGAATCTATATTATAATATCTAGACTTAGTGTTCGATTTCACGGATTCTCTGAAAAACTCATAATCATATTGGGTCATGTATTGTTAAAAAAAGATAATGCAATAGAACTTTGCAAATAGTTATTGTATGCTGACTGATAAAACCTTCCGATCTTTATCTGAAAGCAGACTCACCATAAGAAAGATCGGAAGGTTATATTATCCCAGATAATACCTGGAAGTATCCGATTTTCTTTGACAAAATACTCTCCTTTTGTTAGACTTAATAAGTCTGATTTTCTAATTACAGGAGGTATTATGTACAAATATCTGTTCATGATCATTATCCTGAGTTTTCTCTTATCCTGCGATAATCGCAATTCTTCCGGACCGGACTATGTTTTTGAAGAAGTGTTTACCGAACATTTCGATGAAGTCGGAGATTGGATACTTAATCCTGATTATACAACTATGCTTGGAGATACTGCCTGGGTTGTAGTTGATGACGGTCAACTGCAGATGGGTGCTTTGTATGGATGGAATGTTCCTTCTGCCGGTGCTTTTTATAACTATAATGATAGTCTTACCCAGATCTGGACTGAGAAGAACGTTCTGTTTGAAATCAAAGTCATAAATGCAGGTGTAAGTGAAGTCGGTGATGTCAGTTATCATCTCTTTTTCAATAACGACATAATCACTATCAGCTTCGATTCCTATGGTTTATTTGATTATTCTAATTATATTCTACACGTTGATTACGAGCAGGAATATAACAGTGTTACTATTTTGGTAAACGGGATAGAGTTGAACAGTTACCAGATCAACGAACCGGGTGGGTTATTTCGTATAATGTTCGACCTCTGGACCTCGAGTGCGAACGGTAATGGTTCTGCTCTCCTGAACATTGACTATGTAAAGATATTCACTTATTGTGAAGAGGAGTAATTCTCTATTTCAAATCAGAATAAAACTTATAAAGTATCCTTTCTATTGCTTCAGGAACCAATCCACTGATCTTTTCTCCACTAGCAATTTTTCTGCGAATATCTGTGGAAGAAATAGAAACCGGTTCCATCGTTATAAAGATGATTTTTGAATAATATTCCAATTTATCCAGCTTTTCATGTTTTTCTCCTGGTCTGGTAAAAACTACGAACCGGACATTCTTCAGTAACCAGGTATAATTATTCCAACGAGGTAGTTCATCCACTATATCCATCCCTGCAAGAAAAGTAAAATCATGATCGGGAAACTTTTGAAACAGTTTTTTCAGGAGGATATCTGTAAAATTGAGGTTCTCCTGATCACTGTCCAATGTCGATGCCTTCATGCCAATTTCTGCAGAGAGGACTATTCCCAGCAATTTCATCCTCAGATCGAAAGGAAGTAACTTATGCTCCTTTTTCAGGGGGTGGTTCCCGACTGGTAAGAACCAGATCTCATCAAGGTCTAATTCTTTTAAGGCAGTTCTGGCTAAAGCCAGATGTCCGTTATGAACAGGATTAAAGGTTCCTCCCAACAGTCCGATTCTCATAATTACCGACTATCTCTTTCATAGAAAAAATTCTTTTCTCCGAAAGCCGGGATCAGTTCATTTCTCCAGATAGCAGTCTCGTTGTATTCGGCAAAAAAAAGTTTATCGACCCAATCAGGATTTCTTGCCTGAATAAATTGAAGACATAACACCTTTTCTTTTCCAATATTGACAGGTCCTAATATCTGGATCTTACCAGGATCGGTTGACATTATCGGACCCCTGACCGTTCTACTCAATCCTGAGACATTCTTGTAAGCTTTCTTATAGATATCCCAGGCTTTAACGAGTGGTAAGGCAAAATATCTTTGAGCACCTGTATTTCTTGCTATAAACATATAATAAGGCACAATTCCCATTTCAACTTGCTTCGTCCATAATTTCTGCCATATTTCAGGGGAATCATTGATATTTTTGAGAATCGGAGCTTGTGAACGGATAATCGTACCAGTATCTAATATCCTGTCGACGGCTATTTTTACTTCCTGTGTTGACAACTCTTTTGGGTGGTTGAAGTGTGTCATTAAAGCTAATCTTTTCCCTGAACGGTTCACTTTTCTGAACAACCTGAGCAGATCTCCGGCATCGTGACTATCTATAAATCTGTAAGGCCACCAGGATAATGCTTTGGTACCAATCCTGATATTGATAAGATTTGGCAGTTTTGCTTTCAGTAGTTCATCAATGATATGTTTCAGAAATACTGTGCGCATGATCAAGGGATCTCCACCTGTGATCAGGATGTCAGTAACATCAGGTTTTGTTTTCAAGTATTCAATCAGTTGTTTTACTTCCTGCATCACTAGTCTCAATTTTCTAATCCCGACAAATTGAGGCCAGCGAAAACAGAAAGAGCAGTAAGCATGACAGGTCTGTCCCCTGCTGGGAAAGAAAAGAACTGTTTCTCGATATTTATGCTGCAAACCCCAGAGCTTTTTTCCATTTAATTCGGGAACATTCTTTTGAATCTGACTGGCAGGATGAGGGTTGAGTTGCATTCTGATCTTATTGGCCTCCCTGCGGATGTCAGCAGAATCTGAATTTTTCTTCAACAAAGTAGACATTATTTGGAAATGTTCAGGATTGAGCATTTCTTTCTGTGGGAAAGTCATCAGGAAAACCGGATCGGTTTCGGTATTGTCCCAGTTTATCAATTTGTTTATTATATAGTTGTTCACTTTAAAAGGAAGGATATTACCGACAACCTCGATATTGAACTTAAGTTCGCTGCAAATTCGTTCAAAAAAGGGTATTTCTCTGAAATTTTTCAAGTTATAAGAAATATATTTCATAATGTCCTTATACTTAGGTATTCTATGATTTCCGAATTACGTATCTTTAAATAATATAATGATTTATAGTGGATTGGCGAAATTATAATTTACTGATCAGACCGACGATTTTTTGAGTTTCTACAGCATCCGGGTATTTCACGGTTAATTTCTCCATGACCAGTTCCGCCATTGGTTTATTTGTTCGCCTGATATAGATCTTTGCCGAGTAATAAAGAGATTTTCTGTCTATTTCATTGGTCATTCCGAGAGAGACAACTTCATTAAAATACATCAGGGCTGAACTGTAATCAAAGAGTTTGTAATAAGCATAGCCATTATAATATTTCTTCTCCGCGAATTTCTGCTCACATTTTGCAACATATTCGAAAGCCAAGGGTTTTCTTTCACTAAGTGGAAATTTTTCTATGAAACTCCTGAATGTATTCAGGGCCAGTTCGGTTTCTTCCTGAGTATAATGAGCACTCATGGATTCTTCGAAATAACAAATACCTATTCTGAAATAAGCTTTTTCGATACCTTCATAATTCTTGAACAATCTGATCATCTCTTCATATTCAAACCGGGCGTCCAAAAATTTATTCTGATTGAAATAGCTATCAGCCAGTTTTAACTGTGCTTCCGAAGTAAAGCCTGATTTTCTATCCAGAACAACTTCCAGATAATATGGGATGGCTTTATGGAATTTTTCGTTCTCGAAGTACTCATTTCCAATTCGCATTTTCTCCTCAACAAGCATATCTTTCGAGATTCTGACATGACTGCAGGAAAACAGTAATAAAAACAATATTCCACAAACAATAAATCTTTTCATATCTACCTCAATTCTGTAAATAAAACATCAGGTTTTTTGAAAAAAAGTCCTGTATGCTTTAAAAGTTGAATAAAGATCCGCCTTATTGCACAACTCATACAGAGAATGCATTCCCAGAAGACCGGGACCGCAGTCGATTACTTCGGCACCATATTCCGCCATGAATTTGGCAATTGTACCTCCACCACCTTCATCTACTTTACCCAGAGTTCCTATCTGCCAGTTAATTTTATCCTCATTGAAAATCCTGATTATTTTAGCATTAAATTCGGCATTGGCATCATTGGAACTGGATTTTCCCCTGCTACCTGTATATTTGGTAATGCTCACACCATAGCCAATATGAACAGCATTATCTTTTTCATGTACTCCTGGATAATTGGGGTTAATTCCTGCATTAACATCTGCTGAAAGAATTTGAGTTTTAAGAAGCGTTTTTCTCAGATTTTCGCTATCGTTTTTTTCCCCATTACTTTTAAGGAGGTCGGCAATAAAATCGATAATGAATATTGATTTTGCCCCGGTATTACTTTCGCTTCCTATTTCTTCCTTATCAGCCAGAAAAACAATTGCTGTCCTATCCAAATCCTTTTTTGCTGCTTCAATCATGGCCATAACCGAAGTATAAGCACAGATCCGGTCATCCTGACCATAACCCAGAACCATACTTTTATCGATACCAGCATCTCTGGCTTTACCTGCCGGTACAAGTTCCAACTCAGCACTGAGAAGATCTTCTTCAACAATACCATATTTTTCATTCATGAGGACAAGAGCATTTAACTTCACAGCATTCTTAACTTCTTCTTCCTCATCAGATAGATATGGGATTGAATTGAAGATCACTTTCATATGTTCAGCCACAATGGCTTCCCCTATTTTTTTGCTATACTGTTCTTTCTGGGAAAGATGTGGCAGGAGATCAGGCATAATAAACACAGGATCATCCTTATCTTCACCGATAGATATCCTTATTAATTCCCCGCTTTTTTTAATAATTACCCCATGCAGGGCAAGAGGTGTAGACATCCACTGGTACTTCTTAATCCCACCATAATAATGGGTTTTCATGATCCCCAGACCGGTAGTGGCATCTTCTTCCAGGGGATTCTGTTTTAAATCCACCCTGGGCGCATCTATATGTGAAACTATCAAATTCACACCTTCACTGATCGGTTTTTCACCAATGACGGCAATAGCTACGTTTTTATCCCTGGCAACTTTATATAAATGTTTACTACTGTTACCTGATCCCATAATTTGGAAATTATTGCTCTGTAGAAAATCATTGAAGAAAGATACTGTTTCCCTTTCAGTCTTAGCCTGGTCAAGGAAACTTTTATAACCTTCAGCGAATTCAAAGGCTCTTTCTCTTTCTTTTTTAGATGATTTCTGCCAGAAATTTTTTCTCTCATATGAAAGCTTCTTCAACAAAGTTTCGCTTTTTTTCATTTTAATCCTTTATTTTATCGACAGGAGTTCAAATTCCCTTTTTCCAATCGGTGCATGAACAACAAAATATTCTCCGATTTTTTTTCCGATCATGGCTTTTCCTATCGGAGATGCTACCGACATCCTTTCATACTCATTTTTTGTTTCAAAGACTTCATCTATTCCCACTAATCTTATCTTTTTTTCGATATCTGAGTTCAATTCCCGTATGATCACTCTCGCTCCAAATCTCACTGCGTCTTTAGGTATTGTATCGGTATCGACAACTTTAAGCTTGGTTATACGTTTTTTGATATTGTTGAATTCTTTTTCCAGATATCTTTGTCTTTCTCTGGCAGCATGGTATTCCGCATTTTCACTCAGATCACCCATCTCTCTGGCAGTAACGACCTGTTTTATGATACCGGGGCGTTCCTTGATCAGATCATTCATTCTTTTATGTAATTTCCGCATTCCTTCTTTTGTTATATAATCTGCCATTGATGTCCCATTTATTTCTTTTTCTTAAGTATTTTTTGAGCATGCAGCCCTATCTTTTTCAGATTGATATTACCGCTTTTTGACCAGAAATCAACCATTTCCTGAAGAGTTTTATTATAACAGCAGATGGCTCCGCTCAGGATTTCTGCAAAAATCGGGTTGCGAGTATTATGATAGTTTTCGTAGATCGACTTATAAAATTTTGGGTCTATTTTATAAATATCTTTCAATAATCCTGAATTTAGTTTTACCATATTAGCTGTTGCATATAACCAGGAAGTTTCCAATTTGGCAAAAATCAATTTTGTGATTCCTGGATCATTATTTATCAGTTTAGTGATCAGTTTCTGTACACTGATTGTTAAAACTCTGTTATCTTGTTTTACCCAGCGAACTATAATATCGAGATTATCACCAGCATTTTTCTTGAACAGAGGAAATATTACTTTATCGATCACAAGATTACAGGTTTTCTGATCATCTGTATGAAAAAGGAATTTCTCCAGATAATCAAGAAAAAAGGATGTTTCCCTCCTGACAGCCCTTGCCATAACATAGGCATATATTATTCTTCCGTTCTCTCCCTTATGTTCGAGAAGGAAATCGAAAAAGTCTAAATATTTATCAGCGTCTTTGTGCATTTTTGATCCCAGAGTTTTACCTACAAAGGTTATAACCGCTGTAGGTATTTTATTATCAATCCTCTGTGGATACGCATTATAGATGATATCTATATCATAATCACCCTGAGGTAATTTTCTTTCATAGAAATCTATTGTGTCTTTTTTCAGTCTTTCTTTCCAGTCTAAGGAAATCATCATCTATCTCCTTCAAATCTTTCAATCAGCATTCAATAAAATTATTATTACCTGTTCTAGAACCAGGTAAGATCAATAAATAATGGCAAATTTACCCTTCCGGTGGTCTTTATTCATTTCCACTACATAAAAATATATCCCCGACGCTACCCGATTTCCAGCGTTATTCTTTCCATCCCAACTGTAAAAATTGTTCAATTCAGACTCAGTCAGAGGTCCGAGCCTATCCTTAAATACAAGATCCCCGGGCAAATCATAGATCCGGATCGATCCTTCTATGCCCAGAGGAAGATTCACGAATCTAAGTTCTTGATATTCATCGGGATAGAAGGGATTCGGATAAACTTTCATATGCTTTAAATTCGTGATATCTGTTAAGTTGAAACGGCTTTTATTCCCATTGTTGGATATTCTGTTTCCATTAAGGTCCTCAACATTCTCTATTTTCAGAAAATACTTTTTGGTAGAATACTCCAGATTCTTAATTAAGTAAAGGTTAACATAAAAGGAATCCATAACAGAATAATATTGAAGATCGATAATTCCATTGTCGGGATCATTAGAGGGTGGAATTAAAGTATAATTGGATAAATTCTCTGCCTGAAGTGTTTTAATAGGCTCAGAAAAATATACTTTTACATTTCCGTCATCCTCAACTCTGGAATACAGGATCCTGGGAGCATCTACGTCCTCTTTATATAAAAATGGGTAACTCCCATCGGAAAAAGGTACTCCTGTTTTACCCTGAACTCCGGTTATCTGAATACTGTATTCTTCTGCTGGAAGTATCCCGTTGTTGAATGTCAGGATAACACCTCTTTTCTCATTGATGAAATTTACCGATGCCGGCAAACCTACGCCATTATTGATTTCATAGTGCAAATTATTTATTGCACCGTTATTCAAAATCTGATCAAAATTCAATTCCAGAATGTTGGATGAGACCATGTCTATCAGAATAAGCAGCGGAATATAGCTCGGGATTACCTGCTTCCATAATGTGGGCTTGCTTTCCTGGGGAACAAACTCACCACATACTGCAGAAACCTGATAATAAAGAGTGTCTCCAGCAGACAGACCTGTTTCGGTAAACTCAAACTCCGTTGTTGTATCCAGAAGAATGATGTTGCTTCCAAACTTACGATAAATATTGAAGTAGTCATAAGGCAGACCTTCATAGTTCCACTGTAAATGGGATGTCTGTTCATTCAGAGGAGAACACAGGAAATTATAAGGTGTTATCGGACCAGTAAACAATTCTGACTTTGTTATAAGAATACTTTCCAACTGATCGGTCGTACCAGTATTCACAATGATATATGCTTCATTTTCGGGCGAATAGGAGTGGGCTGTAATGATATTCTGATAGGTTTTTGTCGATTCTCCTTTCCACACTGGTATAATTTCTCCTCCCACATCATCGATCACATAAGAATTGGGTGGAAGAGAGAGGAATACTTCTTCATCTCCATCTCCATCCAGATCAGCGACAGCAATTGAGTTCTTACCCTCGACATGATCGAAGGCTGTATAACCGATCGAACCATATTGATCATCTTCTCCCAACCAGGAATAATATTTGAAAAAGGAATAGGATTTGTTGGGATCGGCATAATTTCTCGTAAAACCACCGACACAGAATTCGGAAATCCCGTCACCGTTAAAATCTACTAAAGTCGGATAATAGGCATCGGGTACAGGAAGACGATCCTGCCATTTCATTTCATACTCACTATTGATAGAATATAATTCATAGATAATGACATCTCCATCGGTATCGCTGGTAAGAACATCCATATTGCCATCCTGATCAAAATCAGCTACATGGATTTTGTTCACGAACTCATTTTTCAGATTTGTCTCGGTTTCATTATAAATCGTATATATTCTATTTATTGTATTACCAAATCTTTTATATATAGCCAGTATTCGTCTGGTGACCATTTCATCTGTTTCATTCTTAATGATCGCGATTTCATCGATTCCATCATTATCAATATCGACAAAATTACCGCCATATACGTTGGTTTCCGACCAGAGTAATGTGCTGGGATACATTTCACCCTCTTCGGAAACATATAGCCTGGCAATATCGGCACTTAATCCCAAAAGGCTGATGTCTTCTTCTGAAGTAAAACCCAGGTCCTGAGGCCAAAGTTCAAAATCAAAGATATGTTTGGTGATCAAATTCCTGTTACTGACCTCAAATATCTTAAGTATTTTCTCATCTCCGACTATTTCCTGAGCCAGAAATTCCATGATTCCGTTACCATCGATATCCAAGTGTTTTCTAGTAGCAATGATCTCATTTCCAAGAGTTTGATATTCGAAAGAATTCACATCTAAAGAAATGAATTCATCTGGCAAGGGAATATTGTTTTCTTCCGGACTGTAAACCACTTCCAACCCACATTGATTTATCGCCCAAAGTTCGATTCCAGTATAATCAACTTCCGGTTCCGGTAAATTAAACATCTGGATTTCATCGGTAATATTACTGAAAGCGACCAGATATTTGTTATTATTAATGTCAACATAGGAAGCCGAGAGTTGAACTGGTTCATCATAAACCGTTTGCAAAAAATATTTTACATATTCATCATCATATCTCTTCATAATTCCGGTCAAGCTGAAATCCTGAACCGGGGGAGTCTGATCAAGAAATATCGTTCGTCTTAATTCATAATGCCCATTCTCACAGGTCATTACCTCTACCCGGAGTTGATATTTATTGAATTCGGATGAAACACCTTCAAGATCAAAATGACCCAGGATCCCGTTCTCTACCTGTTCATAATAATAGGTAGGTGTGTTCATATGAGGATAGTTAATGTCTTTCCAATCCCCTGGAAACGGCAGTTCTTCATCCGTGTACATAATTGAATACTTGGAAAAATTATCGGCCATGACCGTTCCGATTATATCGAAACTCTGGTTCAATCCCTGAAAATCAGAAGGAAATTCGATCAGAAAATCAGGATATTCTTCATTCGTTAAAAAAGCCTCTAGGTCCAGAACTCCATGACCATGTTCAATATCGTAGCCAGAATCTCCAATGTCCCGACAGGAACTTGTCAATCGTGTCTTTACCTGTTCAAAATTCAATCCTGGTTCTACCGAAAGAAGTAAACCGATTCCGGCTGAAACGAAGGGAGCGGACATGGAAGTTCCTGATTGTTCTTTATACAGATTATTTTCGGTAACATCGTACGAACTGATGATCTGAACACCGGGAGCTAACAGATCAAGTTGGGGTCCATAACTGGAGAAGTTTGCCCTGTTAAAGAAGCGATCTACCGAGCCGACAGCTATTGTAGTGGATAACTGTGCCGGATACATGATCCCGGGACCATAGGTATTGCCTGAAGACACTACGACGATACTGCCCAATTCGTAAGCATAATGGCAGGCATCGGCTATAATCTGGGAATAGTTTTGATCACCCCAACTGATGTTGATAACATCAGCTCCCATATCAGCAGCATAAATAATAGATGCAGCTGCATCGTCATCCTGGAGATATCCCAGACCCTCAATAGTTTTGAATCCGGCTCTGATGATCAGGATATCGATATTCCAACAGACACCGCATACACCCAGACCATTATTGGTATCAGCCCCGATTATACCTGCGAGATGGGTTCCATGATTAATATCATCCGTTGGATCATTATCCTGTTCAGTGTAATCACCGAGTGCAATATCAGAAAGTTCGGGAGCATCGACGAAATCCCAACCTCTCCAATCATCGACATATCCGTTATTATCATTATCAATACCATCATCTGGTATTTCAGCATCATTATAAAAAACATTATTCTGCACATCCGGATGATCGAAATGCAAACCGGAATCCACAAGACCAATCAGGATCTGATCACTTCCAATCGTGTAATTCCAAGCCTCGGGTGCATTAGTATCATGATTGTTTTCCTGGTAAAGTCCCCAAAGTTCTCCGGTTACGAAATAAGGATCATTTGGTAATTGGAACATCGTATTTATATAGTTAGGTTGAATATATTCTACACCCGCAAACTCAAGAGGTGCTATTTCTTCCCAGGAAATATCATTGTTAAAAGTTATTACATAATACTGGTTATCATTTTTTTTTGTGATTGATTTAATACTTTTCAGTCCCTGAGACATCAGGAAACTATCGAAATCCTCAAGTCCAAAATTGCCCGAATCTACAGATCTGGTAGTGTTTGTCTTGACTATCAATTCCCGGGGGGAATATTCAAGACCATTTAAAAAAGAGATTATAATCAGCATTAGCAAGATGATAATCAATTTGGTCAATTTCATAATTTTTCCCCCAGTTAATCTGTCTCAGCTATTAGAATCTGTAACTCAAACCTATCATATGAACATCATCTATCTCATAATCAAAAGGAAGATAGGTATAATCGATATAGAATCTCCTGATCTGAAATCCAACACCAACGCTGAAATCCTCGGCATCATAGTTTATTTTGTAACCAAGGCGCAAGGAAAACCGGTCGTAAAGGATAGCGTTTATTCCTACAGCACCTTTTATATTTTCATCATCTATGTTTTTCAGAGTTTTCAATTCCGCAAAGATCCGGTATACTTCTGTTTCAAACCCTTTAATCAAAGAAAATTCAAAGGATAGAGGAAGCGGTAATTTTTCTTTATCCATTTTCGTAGTGAATCCGAGATGTTTTACGGCTGCGGCAACCATTAATTCTTTTATCGGAGTAATGTAAGCATAGCCCAGGTCCAAAGACCCTCCCAAACTGGAGGAGTCATCGATTTTCTCATAAAGACCACTGATATTGATCGCGGCATAATGATCCGGGTTTATTCTGTATCCCCCGTGCAGGGTAAAAACAAGATCGAGGGGATGGAACTCACCGATAAGGTCACCGGTATCATCTCTTTCATCGATTTTACCATAATCAAGCTGTCTGAAAGCAACACCAAAGGATCTCTTTCCTGTAGATTTTATATAGCCCAGTCCGGTCAGTGAAGTATCGAATATCCAGAATTTATGTGCAACTGAGATCATTTCTCCCCGATTGTACACCCCGGCAGCAGGATTGGCCAGAAAACTGAAACTGTCATAATTGGAAAAAGATCCTGTTCCTCCCTGAGCGGAAATACTGGTTCCAATATCGATCGTTAACATCTTGAATCCATATTCTCCACCGGATTCTGCAAGCAGCAATCCGGCTAATTGTATGATCATGAGTATAATTACGAACTTTTTCATTTATCCTCCGGAAATATTCTAGTTTAAAATATCTGCCTATTTTTCAATAGCAAATTTTCTTTTCAATACACTCCCTTTTGCTTTAATCATTGCGAAATACATTCCCGAAGCCAGATTTCTGGCATCCAACTGAATCCCGTTACGGATATAAGCTTCACAATATGATTTTTTTGTGTAAATAATATTACCAGCAATGTCAAATATTTTTATTTCAACATTTGAATTTACCGACGTCATTATCCTTATCGTTACTGTCTGAGACCATTCCTGACCATTGTAAATACTACTGTTATATACCGAACTAAGGGGATTGGGATAGATATAAGTTTCTTCCACAACAAAGACTCCCTGCTGCAGATAATTATTCTCAGGCAGGTTCCCCAGCCAGGACGCTGTTCGCTGTAAATTTCCATATTCACATGTCCAAGACGTTAAAGCTGGTGATTGTGTTAATTTTTTTCTGAAAATCGAGCCATTATCACTGGAGATATAAATAGTGCTGTCAGATTCCGATATTACCGGATATTGCCTACTTATATTGGCATAAGCAAGAGGATAATCTCTTCTAATTTCATAATCATTATTGAGGAGATTGTTCCAGACCGCCAGTCGATTTCTGGACATGTTACCGATAATTTCCAGGTTCCCGTCATTCTCCAGATCAATCGCCATGATGCCAGCCGCTTGATAAAGTGAATCAGGGGCTGAAACAGGCTGGCTCGGTTTACTAATAGAACCGTCTTTATCTATTATAATAAAATCATTTTCTCCGCCAATCAGAATGTCAAGATATCCGTTCCTATCCACATCAGCCAGTGATGGCATGGAAAAGGAATCCATTTCCAGTTCAACCGGGAAATTATCCAAAAGATTCAGATTCTGGTCCAGGACATAGACAAGGGTGTCGGGAAAAGATGTCAGAAAGATGATCTCATTTTCTTCGTCATTATTAATGTCAGCCAGAAATGTGGAATGGATAATTGTTTCAGGATCCATTACGGAAATGCTTATTACAGTGTATTCACTAGTTTCAAGATCGGTTTCTATAAGTTTGAAAACCGATTCCGAATCCTGTCCAAAATGATATATAGTTCCATTTTTCAGCATTAAATTTGAAACTATTTTCAAGCCTTGGAATTCAATTGGCTGGTATAAAATATAATCCTGATCAAAAACCTGGATCCTGCTGGCAAATTGATCTGTTCTATTCAAGGGCAGAAGTAATCTAAAAGTGCTGTTCTGGTCGGGATTAACAACCGGAGGTCCGGCCCATTCGGTTGCGAAAAAGGGTGGAAAGTACTCATAAGCTTCTTCCCCATTCAGGAAAAACAGACCTGCATAGACATTTCCAGGTGCCTTTGTTGGGATAATGAATGTTCCGGTTACTTCATCGAACGCATAAAAATCAGCCAGGGAATCACTGTTTACCGGGTAACCTTCTACAAGTTCGAAATTATCCCAGAGATAGAAATTCCCGTCAGGCATCGGGTAGAAAATTTCATTGTCTCCATCCTGATCAAGATCTACTACGGCTGCTGGATAGGGGTTTTCTCCTTCATAACCGGTGTTTAAGTTCCATTTAAAACGGACGGATATATTCATCAGGGAATCAGAAGCGCTGATATTGTAAATCTCCAATTGATTCCCACCGTAATAACTGTCGGCTATCGGTAAATGCGGTCCACTTTCACCCTCGGGATACATTTTGCCAAAATAAGTGTTGTTACCTTCTCTAAAAGCATCGAAAGGTGATCCCAGACTGTAGATATTTGTAGTAAAATCCAGATGCTGGATCCCATCGGCTTCTTCCAGATCGACTCCCTTATGAGAAGCATTGCCGTTTACGGAATTGGATTCAAAATCAGGATCAAAATTAGCGTTAATTATATTTTCATCAATATGCCAGATCAAAAGACCGGAACCATCCTCCGGCTCATTTGGTCCACCCAGACCCGGACAGTAGAAATCCCATTCACATCCTTCGTATGTGTTTTCCATGAAGTTGAATTTGGGTTGTCCCGCATTGGGATGCCCTGGAGGATAAACATCCTGTTCTCCTGGAGGTAAAAGATGGAAAGTGAATGAAGGTTCACCGTTTGCCATGCTCCCATCCGGATTTTGTTGTCTGTTTTCCAAAAGAAAGTATTCACTGTCGGATATCTTAACCTGAATGAGTTTCGGAGTTTCGGTATCTTCTGCCAGGGGAAAGACAAGTTGCTGTTCTTCGATATAATTGTCGATCTCTACTAAAAAATTTTCTTCCCAACCGAGATAATACCTGGACCAGGCACAAGGCAGGGGCGGCACAAAACCGTTGGCATTCCAGACACCCGTACCCATAAGACCAAAATTTCCTATCCCGAAAGAAGCACCGTTGTCAGAATTGTTATCAAAAAGTGTGGGTAGTCCGATGGCATGACCTACCTGATGGCAATAAACACCATAGATTCCATATACCGTATCCCCTAAATTGTTGTCGGGCTGCCATTCTGTTTCCGGGCAAATGACAAAATTTGTCAGGATAATTCCATCATCTGTCTCTATCCCAATGAATTCTTCATTCTCCGGATCTAATCCTGCATTAAGTGATCTTCTGGTTATGAAAGTACTCCAGAGCTCATCCTCATTATTGCCAGTGATATCTGCTTCCTGACCTGCTCCCGAGTGGATGATTATAATTTCATCATATTCCGTAAAATCAATAACCGGGTCGGATAACTCAACGACTTCCACCACAAATTCTGCTATTCTTTCAGTCCAGTTGTCATCATCCCCATAATAACCCATCTCATTGTCAACAGTGAAAACATCATTCCAGACAGTAAAATCTTCTGCTGTGATATTGTATACTCCATGTGAGACATCTCTGAAATAACCAGCAACATGAAACATCATTCTTTCAAAGAAGGTTTTATCATGAGCCAAGGAGTCGGGGTAGTCAGCGATCAGATCAAAGCCGACATCTGGAAAATCTACTCGCAGAACTAAAATATCCTCTGGTAACTCTCTCACTTGGTTTCGGGATAAAGGCATATATTCCCGCGAGATCTGGTGATAATACTGCATTTCAGAAATACTTTTTGCGGGTACAGGTGGAACGGCAAAGATGTTATTTAAGGCTACAAACAGGATCAGGATCGTGAAAAGAATTCTACCCATAAATTCTCCTTTTTATACGGAAACACCCTCTTACTATGATAAGAGGGCTTCCAGTTCAAGACCAGGTATAGATAATTGCTATATCTTCCCTGACAATATTTCTTTTTCATTACATTTGCATATACTCACAAAATCATACTTGGGAGACCAACCCCCAGCTTTAGATTTTTTACTACGTACAAGTTTGATTTTTTTGATTTCAGAATTACATTTCGGGCAGATAACCTTTCCTTCGTCACTGGTTTCATGAGCTAGTTTGGCTGCGAACGATCTTGCTTTTGGCATTTCTTCTCCTTTATGGATTCAACTATTATTTTACGTTCTTTCTATGTATTCACCGGATCTGGTGTCGATCTTTATTTTATTACCGACCTCTACAAAAAAAGGAACTGTAATATTCAGTCCTTTATCAGTAACTGCTTTTTTACCGCTTACAGAAGCCGAATTCCCTTTTACATTAGGCTCACATTCAACTATTTCCTGAATAACTGTTGTTGGTAACTCTAATTCTACTATCTGACCCTGAGGGTCCATTTTCATGGTGACTTCCATGTTTTCCACCATAAACTTATCTAAATCTCCCACAACATCACGAGGTACATTGATCTGCTCGTAGTTGTTGCTGTCCATGAAAACATAAAATTCACCGTCGAAATAGAGATATTCCTTTTTATGTTTTTCGATTCTTATCTCTGTTAAACGTTCACTGGTCCTGAAAGTATTGTCAATGACTTTGCCGGATTTTACATTCTTCAGTTTTGTTCTTATGAAAGCAGCACCTTTTCCGGGTTTTACATGCTGAAACTCAACAATTTCATAAAGATCATTTTTAAACTCGATGATCATCCCATTCCTGATATCAGATGTCGATGCCATAATTACTCCTTGTTGCTTAATTCAGCGTGTATACACTAACATAGTAACTCTTACACAAACTATCAAAAATTTGAAGAGTTCATATTCTGGCAAGGAAAAAATATTTGCGATCATGATAGATCCTGCATCAAGTGCCGTTTCCGGTTTAATAGCCTCTGGTCGCTGATTGAAACTCATTTTCTTCAAAATGCCAATTATTCAGTGTAATTCTATTTTTTAAGCATCATTTTTCCATAATTAATTGAATTTTTATATTTGACATAATTACTCAAAATAAAGTAGCTTGCCGAAGTATTACTTATCATATTTTTTAATCTTTTTTTCCATCATAAAACCCGAAAGGAGAGTACAAATGCTTACGGGAAAGTTAAAAAATTCTGCCGGATTCAGAATAATCATCATTTTTATTATTACACTTGTAATGCTTATTCCCGCTCAGATGATACGTTCTCTCATCCGTGAAAGAGAATCCCGGCAGATAGAGGTTGTTAGCGAAATATCAAAAAAATGGGGAGAACAACAGATTTTTATCGGTCCGATCCTGACCATACCCTATAAAAAACATCATAAAACTACTGATAATCCTTCATCTTACAGCAACCACTACCTGTATATCCTTCCCGATATCCTCAATATTTCCGGTATTCTGGCTCCTGAGGTCAGGCATCGTGGTATATACGAAGCTGTGTTATACAGGGCAGATCTTGTCTTCGAGGGTGATTTTGATTTAAGTGATCTTCATCAGTATAATCTGGAAGAACAAGATCTGATCCTGGACAAAGCCTTTATTACTATAGGTATTTCGGACCTGAAGGGTATCAAAAACAACCCTGTTTTAACCTGGGGAGATACTCAATTTGAAGGAGAGCCGGGTGTATATCAATTTTCACCTCTTGCATCAGGTATTACTATCGGTCTTGAAAATTTGAATATAAAAGATAAGATCGAATATTCTTTTTCTCTAACCTTAAACGGCAGCAGGCAATTTAAGCTTGCTCCTTTAGGAAAACTCACTACGGTCGATCTTTCATCGTCCTGGAAAAATCCCAGCTTTTCCGGAAGTTTTTTGCCTGATAAGCATGATTTTGATTCCGGAGGATTTCATGCAAGTTGGAAAATCCTGCATTACAATCGCAACTATCCCCAGAAATGGACAGATATTAATCAGGCTGATAAAATTGAACTTTCTGCCTTTGGGGTGGAACTGATTTTGCCGGTTGATCACTATCAGAAAACCATGAGAACCATCAAATACTGTTTTCTATTTATTGGATTAACCTTTACAGCTTTCTTCATGCTGGAAATCCTTACCAAGAAAATATTACATCCACTGCAATATATTCTGATCGGGTTCGGTCTTGTTCTTTTTTACTCCCTACTCTTATCGTTAACAGAACATCTTGGATTCAATCTGGCTTACCTTTTGGCTTGTATTTTTATCATCTCCTTGATTTCCATCTATAGTAAGTGGATCATAAAAAGAAAATATCTATCCCTTATTATTGCCATGGTCATGTCTATTCTATATGGTTTTCTCTTCATTCTACTGCAGCTTCAGGATTATTCTCTTCTGATAGGCAGCCTTGGACTACTATTTATTCTTGGTCTGATTATGTATATTACCAGAAAAATTGACTGGTTTGATATAAATCCGGATGCTTAAGATCTTAAATCGTATTTTAATCTCCATTATCCTTCTGGATATAGTTATCAGAATAAAAATTACTCCGGGGTAAAGACAAAGAGAAGAAGATAAGAAATGTGGATTCTAAGCTGGACATAATATTCTTGAATAGTGTCTTTTATGGCATATCTGTGTTATTAAATATCTTTCTTGCCACGGAGTTGTTATGATTTGCCGGTCGTACAGCACTGCTCTTTTCCCTGTTATCTGGAGTTTGGCCCGGTAATTGCACCCCAAAGTTTAACTCAGATAATGCAGTAGAGGATTGTTGAAGAATAGTAATATTTAAGAGGAAAATTATGAAAACCAGTATTCCAACCATATCTGTAAAACAGATGAGAGAACTTGATCGATTAATGATCGATTATTATCGTATTTCTCTCGTTCAAATGATGGAAAATGCCGCTATCCATCTATCCCGGCTTGCCATTAAAAGGTTTCTCAGGGGTAAAAACTTCGATAAGAAAATCTTCATCTTTGCGGGAAAAGGTTGTAATGGGGGAGGTGTTCTAGCCTGTGCCCGTCATCTTTCAAACAAAGGCGTACAGTTAGAAGTTTTTCTATCTGCTCCAGCTAATGAATTCAAAGGCATCCCTCTTCATCAGCTTCATATCCTGAACAAACTTGGCGTTATCGTAAAGACCGGATTACCGGAACACTATGAAGCAGATCTGATCATTGATGGTCTTATAGGATATGGACTTAAGGGTAACCCTACCGGTCTGACAGCCAAACAGATCAAATGGTGTCATGGCGCCGGGATTCCTATTTTATCGCTTGATATTCCTTCCGGAATGGACGGTGATACGGGGAAAGTTCTACCTCCTGCAATCAGAGCTTCAGCAACGATGACACTTGCTCTGCCTAAAACAGGTCTATTCGAAGAAGTAGCCATTCTTCAAGTCGGAGATCTATTCCTCGCAGATATCAGTATTCCACCGCAATTATATAAAAAAATCGGCTTAATGGATGAAAAAGTAAGGTTTCTTTTTAAAGAAAAAAGTCTATTCCAGATTTTCTGATTCGGTAGTTTTATCGGAAAATATTAACTTGACCGATTATTCCATTCAAACCTTTATCCATTTTTAAAACTCAAGTCGGGAGGTTAACATGAAAATTTTTAAATATTACAACCTTTTCCTGTTGGTATTTTTTCTTACCCCTATTTTCATTCCTGCACTGATCGCTCAGGATTTCACTTTCTATTCTACTGCTGATATGAGGATATATGCCGGTTCCGGAATATATGATACTTCCAGTTATTTTCGCGGTGTCTGTGAAGCTATCGCTGATCTAGGGTCTGGAGATTTTATGATTATTAATGGCGATCTTGATCCTCCTGAAGGAGTTAGTTGGACAATTGAGCAATATCTTGGTTCGGATTACGTCTGGTATCCTGTTACTGGAAATCATGAAGCAGAAACACCGGAAGATATGGTATGGATGAGAAACATCAATTCAGGAGGTAATTCTCTACCTAACGTCGTCAATATTGGTCCTCCGGGATGTGTTGAAACAACCTTCTCTTTTGATTATAATAACTGCCATTTTATAATACTGAATCAGTATTTTGACGGAACCAGCGATGTCGGCACCAATGGTGATGTTGTCGATGCTCTTTATAACTGGCTGGTGCAGGATTTAGCACAAACAGAGAAGGAGCTGATATTCGTTATCGGTCATGAACCGGCCTACCCTCAACCGGATGAATTCAACGGACGCGAAAGACATATGGATGACAGCCTTAATCAGCACCCAACCAATCGTGACAGGTTCTGGCAATTACTTTCATCTTCAGGAGTATATGCATATTTTTGCGGTCATACCCATAATTACAGTTCATATTACCGGGATGGGGTCTGGCAAATAGATGCAGGTCATGCACGGGGAATCGGTGATACCGGAGCACCCAGTACTTTCATCAGAGTCAATATATCTGGCAATGATGTCTCAATGACTGTCTATCGTGATATACATGACGGTATTTATGATTACGATGATATAACAGAAGATATCGCTCTTGCGGTCGAGATGTCAAGTTTAACCGCTGGTATGGATGGGAGTTTGCCCTATTTAAGCTGGACTACACAAAGCGAAACCAATAATATCGGTTGGTATATTTACAGGGAAGAGAGTGACCTTTTCCTTTCAAGTTTACAGTTGAACAATGAACTGATCCCTGGAGCTGGAACCACTTCCCAGCCAACAAACTATCTCTATTATGATCCTGCTGAGACCTTTATTGGTCAGACCTACTGGTATTGGATAGAAAGCCTTGCAAATGACGGACAGACAGGTTTATTCGGTCCTGTTTCTTTAATCATTGGAGATGATCAGCCTTACGAGGATCCACCTTTAGTCCCTGTTGAATACGGTCTGTTACAGAATAGTCCAAATCCCTTTAATCCGGAGACAATGATATACTATCGACTGGAAGTGGAAGATGATGTCATGGTCGAGATCTACAATGTGAAAGGTGAACGGGTCCGTATATTTACAGAGGGAGCAATGCTTCCCGGCCTACATAACCTCTCCTGGAATGGTGATGCCATGGATGGTAATCCAGTTGACAGCGGAATATACTTTTGTTATCTGAGAGTTAGAGATTATACCAATTCAATGAAAATGTTGCTGCTCAAATGAAATGTTAAATTCATAAAAAGACCGGAGTTTAACCAATTATATTAAGAGTGAAATCTACTGCAAATTGCCCGCAAAGAAATTGTTAAGTTTAACTTAAAATTGACAAGGGATGTATCCATATTTTTTTTGTTAGTTTCGATAAATATTATTCAGTATTGATTAGGATAAATGGGGAGTTGAACATGAGAATATTAATTGTATTACTACTGGTTCTGGGTTCAGTATCATTGTGGACTAATTCTATTTTTTCCTTCGAAGGTATGCCTATTCAATATTACGGAAATGATGTTTATGGAATGGGAATGGGCGAGACAGGTCTGGGTGATCTGCACAGAATCAATACAAACTATTCCAATCCGGCAAATATTGTAACAGCTAATAAGGTCATATTCTCCACCGCTCTGGGAATGGGTTATATGTGGTATCTTGACGAATATGATAGAGGATACCGTGATGATGGACTATGTTTACCTTACTTTAGCATTGTAGTACCCATCGGAAATCATAAATTTGCCTTCAGTTTTAACTCAACATTATCGGGAAATGTGGAAAACCAGCAGTTACGCCAATGGGAAGACATAAACTATACTGAAATAAACAGGATCAGTTCAGAAATATATAAAGCTGGTATTATCTATGGTCTTAAAAATAAATATTTGAATTTTGGATTAAGCATTGATTATTATATTGGTCACCGAATCCACTACTGGATGCTTGATTTTGACGGTATTTATCTTATCGATACCAAATATGAAATTGATAAATCCTTTAATAATCCTGGCTTTTCACTGGGGGTTAATAAAAAAATCGGGGCTTTTTCCTTTGGTTTAACCTACTCTTCAAAAGTTGATCTTAGTGGAGATACCGAGTTCAAATATGGTCATCCTCCCTATACTGATACCCTATCAACCGATGTGGAGGACTTGTTTCAAATACCGGAACAGGTAGGATTTGGAGCCAGTCTTGAAATTCTCGAAAGATACAAAACTTCTCTTGATCTAATTTATGAAAACTGGAAAGATACTGATCTTTATGATAAAAGTACTATCAAAGTTGCGTTGGGGATTTCTTATGATCCACTGAGCGGATACGGAAAATGGTATGAACAAATTCCTATACGGGCTGGCGGTTATCTCCGTGAACTGCCTTTTGAGAAGAATAACAAACCAATTTACGAAAAAGCTGTTACTCTGGGAACTTCTATTCCTTTGAAAACTCCTAGTAAAAAAATCGACCTCGGTTTCAAATACCTATACCGAGGGAACTTGAATGATAATGGTGTTAGAGATAAAAGTATAATGTTCTATATTGGAATAACCGGTTTTGATATTTTTGCCAAAAGACTGAAAAAGATAGATCATCGGGATATTCCTGAGGCAGAAAAATAATATTTATATGAATTTCAAATGGCAGATATTCGAAAAATCAGATCTGACAATATTCGAACAGATCAAGACAGGAAGACGAATTACAGAAGATTTTCTTAAATCCTCCTTTTCTGATCTTCCCGACACATTCCTGATGACGGATCTGGACCTGGCTTAGACGAGGATCATCCAAGCAGTTAAGAATAATGAGAAAATCATCATTTTCGGTCACGATGATCTCGATGGGATCACTTCCACATATATTCTCTTCGATTTTTTGAATAAAATAGGCTCCCAGAAACATTTTTATTACATCCCTAATCGTATAATTGACAATCATGGTATGCAGAAAAATTTCGTTAAAAGAGTAACCAAAGAGAGTTTTGATCTGGTCATAACTGTTGATGGGGGTATTTCAGATTTTTCCGCAGTCAATAAAATAAACTCTTTTGATTGTGATATAATAATTACAGATCATCATCTGGTTCAGACTCATGTCCCCGATGCCTTTGCAGTTGTCAATCCCAAGCAGAAAGAATGTAGCTATCCATATAAAATGCTGGCTGGTGTTGGTGTTGTTTATATGCTAATAATCAATCTGGCGGAAAAGCTCTCTATCGAAATCGATAAAAATTACCTGTTCTGGGTAACAATTGGCAGTGTTGCCGATAAAGTACCGATGACAGGAGTCAACAGAATATTGATAAAGAAAGTTCTGGATGAGTGGTTTAGCTTTAATGACAGTACTTTGAAAATCATTATCAATCAGAATCTCTATCCAATAAACCATACTACCCGGATGGGGATCATCAGACATACTATAAGGCTTCTTTCTAACGGAAGAAAACCAGATGGAGAAAATCTGATTCTGGAATTACTATTAAAACCGATCGGAGAGAAAGAAAAGATTTTCCAGAAATTATATAAAAACCTCAACCTTTCTGAAAGACGGATCAATAAACTACGAACAGTTTTGAATGAAATTGCTGCTTCAATCGATTCCAATTATTATCTTTATTACGATAACTCCGGGAAAATTCCTTCCGATCTTCTTGGATTCAGCGCCTCATATTTATCCAGCTATCTTAAGATACCCGTTATCATGCTTGTTGACAAGAGGGAGATTGTAACCTGTGAGGCTCGTTGTACAGACGGTTTTAATCTGATAAATGCCTTTGAATATTGCGGCGAGACATTGATTCAATATGGTGGTCATACAAAAGCAGCAGGTTTCACGATTAAACCAGAAAATGTGCCACAATTTAAAAAGAAATTTACCGATTTCGTGGCTCTGAACGCTCAGAGCATCACCGATAATAGAAAAATCCATGTCGATGCTGTTTTATATCCGGAAAATTTAGATTCTTTTATCGATTTTCTCCAAACTGACTTCCATTTTATGCAGCCTTATGGAGAAGAGAATCCATCTCCTCATTACCTTTTAAGAAATTACTCTAAGGATACTTTCACGGAAAATCTGAAAATAGAAAATTTGAATCTACTGTCAGAAAATTCCAATTATGATCTAATCCTTAAATTCAACGGGTCCTGTCTGCATATTGTTGACTATAATTTGATTCAATAATCCGGAGTAAAAATGATTATCAATAGAGATCTTTGCGATATTTGTGGTTCTTGTGTAGCAGTTTGCCCTGCCGATGCAATTGAAATCTCTGAATTCAAAGTAACTATCCTGGATGAAGTTTGTATCAATTGTCTGAAATGTATACAGGTATGTCCGATAAAAGCGATCAAAGAGGGGAATTAATAATGATATCCTCTAAATATGATGTTGTTGTTATCGGTTCCGGACCGACTGGTAGTGTGACCGCCAGATATGCGGCAGAGAATGGGGCTTCGGTTTTAATTCTGGAAAGAGATCGTGAACCTGGAATCCCTGTAAGATGCGCAGAAGGAGTTTCACACAATGGAATCGCTCCTTTTATAGATATTGATCAACGCTGGATAGCTTCCCGGATTGAAACCGCTAAACTGACAGCTCCTAACGGTGAATCTGCTTATCTCTACAATAATGGTATCGGTTACGTTCTGGAAAGACGTCTTTTTGATAATGCTTTAGCCGAACTTGCTTGCAGGAATGGAGCTCAGTTGCTTACCAAAGCAAATGCTACTGGATTAGTCTGGAAAAATAACAGAATAAGCGGCGTTAAATATACACATCTCGGACAGAAAAAAGAAGTTCTTTGTGATCTGGTTATTGGTGCAGATGGTGTGGAATCACGGGTTGGTCGCTGGGCCGGGATCAAGACAGACGTTGCCTTAAAAGATATAGATACTTGTGTTCAATACACAATGGTAGATATAAAAGTAGAAAAGGATACGATTGAATTCTTTTTTGGAACTGACATTTCACCGGGCGGATATGTCTGGATCTTCCCTAAATCAGAAGATACTGCGAATGTCGGAATCGGGATATCAGGACACATGGCAACTGAGAAAGGCCCGAAATATTATCTGGACAATTTCGTGGAAAGACATTTCCCAAAAGGTAAAATAACATGCAGGGTTTATGGTGGAGTAACCACGGCAAAAACGCTTAAGAAAATAGTGAAAAATAATATAATGCTTGTCGGTGATGCCGCCCGGCAGGTAAATCCTCTGACCGGTGGTGGTATTGCCCAGGGCATGCATGCAGCAAGTATTGCAGGAAAAATAGCTGCTGAAGCAGTAAAAAGGGAAGATTTCAGCTCCCAATTTCTTAAAAAATATCGAAAAGAATGGGACATCCGACTGGGCAATATTCAAAATACCATGTACTCCATGAAAGAAAAGGTCATAAATATGTCCAACGATCGTTTCAACAGGTTAGTCAAGGTGTGCCAGGGTATCCCACGAGATGAATTTAGCCTGAAGAAATTGTTCACTGAAGCTGTTAAGGGAGACCCAAAACTGATTTTAGACATTGCCAAAGCCTTTGTTGTATATAAAATGAAATAAATGGAAATGCATAAAAAGGAAATTGCCAGGAAATCTATTCATCTCAGTTCTTTCTTAATTCCTCTATCCTACCGATATTTACTTCCTTTGCTATTTACCGGATCAATAAAATCCATACCAACGAGAACTCACCAGAAAATCGCAGTGCTGGTATTATCCTTATTAGCAGTTATCTCTCTAATTATAGAAATACTGAGAACGGAGAATAACTCTTTCAGAAAACTGTTTGAGAAAACCTTGGGAAAGATGATGAGAGTTCATGAAAAAAAAAACATCACCGGGGCAACTTTTCTTCTGGTCTCTTCTATTGTCTGCATCTCTTTTTTTCCTTACAATATTGCTTTTGTCTGCCTTAGTTTTCTGGTTATAGGGGATACAATGGCAGCCATTATCGGAATGTCTGTGGGTAAAAGGAAGATTGTGGGAACTGATAAAAGCGTGGAGGGAAGTCTTGCCTGTTTTATCAGCACGTTTATATTTTCACTTTTTTTTCTGAATCCAATCCTGGCTTTAACCGGGTCTTTCACAGCCACTCTGGCTGAATTAACCTCACTCGGTATTGATGATAATTTTAAAATTCCCGTTATTTCCGGCGCAACTATGTCGGTAGCCAGTATGTTTATTTAAGAAGGGAGCGAAATATGAAATTAAGCTTTGTAATCCCTGTATATAATGAAGAAGAGAGCCTGGATATTCTTCACCGGGAAATCCTGGCAAATATAAGCTCTTCAGATTATGAGATCATTTTTATAGACGATGGCAGTACCGATAACAGTTTTTCCATTCTTAAAGAACTTTCTGATAAAGATAAAAATGTGAAAGTTGTGAAGTTCAGAAAAAATTTTGGGAAAGCCGCTGGTTTACAGACCGGGTTCGAAATAGCATCCGGAGATTACATTTTCACTCTGGATGGAGACTTACAGGACAACCCTTCCGAAATACCCCGTTTTCTGAAGAAACTGGGCGAAGGTTATGATCTGGTCATCGGTTGGAAGAAGAAAAGGAAGGATCCTATATCTAAAACAATTCCATCCAAACTTTTTAACATAATTACCTCTATAGTATTCAAACTGAAACTCCATGATTATAATAGCGGTTTCAAAGCATACAGAAAGGAAGTAATCAAGGAATTGGATATCTATGGCGAGATGCACAGATATATACCGGCATTGGCAAAAGCAAAGGGATTTCGGGTTACAGAGATACCTGTAGAACACAGAATCAGGAAATATGGAAGATCTAAATATGGAAAGGAAAGATATCTGCGAGGATTTCTGGATCTCCTGACCGTTAAACTGGTCACAGGCTATATCCACAGTCCTCTTTATCTATTCGGAAGGATCGGCATTTTTTTCTCTTTGGTCGGTTTTATTCTGGGAGTTTATCTCTCAGTGATGAAATTTGTGTATAATCACCCTTTAGCTAATCGCCCACTCTTATTTCTTGCCGTGCTTTTGATCATGGTCGGGCTTCAGTTCTTTTCTATTGGACTTCTGGGTGAATTGATAACAAATCAAAATCGGAAAGCTAATCGAAATACAAATATTTCTATTACCAAGACAATAAACACATAGTAATAAAAAGGGCTTTATGGAATACCTGTCTCAGTTTCAGAATATGATGAAAGCAGCAGGGATGAGCGAACTTGTTATCAAATCTTTTTTTCAATACTATCTTCAAGTTCGGGAAGGAAAATTCGGTTTTATCCCTGAAAACGATATCATGTTACCCGATACTGATAATATTTTTAGTTATGAAAAACTCAGCCCGGGAACCAACAGCCATCTGGACAAGCTGGCCGTGATCAAGCTCAATGGTGGTTTGGGAACCAGCATGGGTTTAAAAAAAGCCAAGTCTCTACTTATGGTTAAGGATGGTTTAAATTTTCTGGATATAATCAGTAAACAGATCCTTTATTTAAGAGATCGTACCAGGATTAATATCCCTCTGATTTTCATGCATAGCTTCAATACCCGGGAAGATTCCTTACAACATCTTTCCCAATATGAAAACTTGAAAATCAAAGATCTGCCCTTCGATTTTGTTCAGAATAAATTCCCCAGAATATATCAGAAAGACCTCTCTCCAGTGATGATGAAAGATTCCACTCTTAACTGGAGCCCTCCCGGACATGGAGAAATATATCTGGTTCTACATTTAAGTGGAATTCTTAATCTCCTTCTTGATCACGGTATTGAATACCTGTTCATCTCCAATTCAGATAATCTGGGAGCAGTCGTAGACAGGCGAATACTTGACTTTATTATTTCCAGGAAAATCCCTTTCCTGATGGAAGTTTGTAAACGTACTGAGCAGGATAAAAAGGGGGGACATCTTGCCCAAAATGGAAGCGGTCAGTTGATTTTAAGAGAAGTGGCTCAGTGCCAAAGCGAAGATCTTGCTGCATTCCAGGATATAAAAAAATACAAGTATTTTAATACTAATAATCTCTGGATAAACCTGAAAGTTTTGAAACAATCTCTTGTAAATTATAATTATCTGTTGCCACTACCACTTATACTTAATGCTAAAACCGTTGGAACTGGGAAAGTGTTCCAGATTGAATCAGCAATGGGTGCTGCCATCGGTATATTCCCGGGTTCTAAAGCACTGGTTGTGGATAGAAATCGTTTTATCCCTGTAAAAAAAACCG
This sequence comes from Candidatus Cloacimonadota bacterium, assembly GCA_030592835.1. Lineage (GTDB taxonomy): Bacteria > Cloacimonadota > Cloacimonadia > Cloacimonadales > TCS61 > JAUVIJ01. The sequence goes on from JAUVIJ010000001.1 coordinate 45,307, forward strand.
ACGACCTTCTTTTAATAAGATCTGATGCCTATTCCCTATCCGACAATTCATCCCTGAAATTGCATCCGGATCTTACAACCCCACCCTTGGTAAAACTCGATCCTGAATATTACAATACTCTTGAACAACTGGAAGAACATTTTGCGGAAGGTGTTCCTTCTCTAATAAAATGTCAACAATTGGAAATTCAGGGTGATGTATCTTTCGGTAAAAATATTCAATTCCATGGTAACGTGAAATTGAACACTAAAAACCCACTCCTACTGGAAAATCAAATTATATCCGGATCACTTGAGCTATAGAAAGTTATTCTCATAACTTCTTTGTTATTGAACCTAGATAATACGATAGAACTGTGTAAATGCGTCAATAAGCCTTAGGTTTATAAATCTTTTATATGTGAGTGATTCACAAAATTATTATCTGAATATCTTTATGATATGCACATTCCGAATGCTTTCGAAATTAAACCATCCCCCTATAAAATATTACTGCTCTTCAATATACCTTTATTGCATTATCTGGGTTGAGCATAATAAACAAATTTTTATTGACTTTACACAATTACAATTTTATTTTTTTCTTAATCGCGTGTTCCATAAAGGGAGTCGATTATGAACAAGACAATATTTATAGCCGAAGATGATATTGAATTACTCATGAGTTATAAGCTGATCTTTCAACAATACAACTCACTGGCATCTGATGAAGAACCCTACAATGTTGAACTTTTTGAGGATGGGGATATTTTATACAATGCTTTTCGTAAGGTATATAAAGAAGAGAGACAGGTCCCTTTATGTATTCTGGATATAAGGATGCCGAATTTAAGCGGATTCGATACAGCGGAAAAAATCAGAAAAATAGATCCCAAAGTCATCGTAATCTTTGTTACTGGCTTCAATGATAAATCTCCCCGGGAAATCAGGGAATCTTTACAGCACGACTATTACTATATTAGAAAACCCTTTATGAAGGATGAAATTTTATCAATAACAGATTCTCTTATTAAAAACTGGAACAAAACGGAAGAGTTAATCAGATATAATGATGAGATACAGCAAAGAACTACCGAACTCAATAAAAGCCGTGAAAAATTCAAGCATTTGACCGATAATCTGAAAAAAAATTACTTTTTCTATACTCATGACACTGAAAGAAAATATCTTTATGTCAGTCCTTCTGTAAAAAATGTTCTGGGTTATGAAATAAAAGAATATAAAACAAAAATTCCCGATTGCTTTACAGATAACCCGATTAACAAAACTGGCTTAAAGTTGACTGATTTGTCAATTAAGGGAAAGCAACAACCTACTTTCGAGGTGGAAATATATCATAAAAATGGAGAAATACGTAATCTGGAAATTTCAGAATTCCCTATTTTTAACGCTGATGGAAATGTCACTGTGATCGAAGGAATGGCTCATGATGTTACCTTCCAGAAACAGGCAGAAAAGCTGCAGGCTGTTCTTTACAAGATTTCCAATGCAGTAAACACGATAGCAGATGTGGAAGAATTATTCCTTTATATCCAGACATCCCTCGGGGAGATTATAGACACCAAAAACTTCTACATTGCTTTATATAATGAAGAGGAAAATACAATTTCACTGCCATACCTAGTTGATGAAAAAGATAAGTTCAAGTCCATACCGATCAGAAATACTTTCACCAGTTATGTTATCAAAACCGGACAATCATTACTGGCAAACAGGGAAACCATGAAAAAACTTATCGCATCCGGGGAAACGGGACGGGTAGGAACTCCTGCTGAAATCTGGTTGGGAGTACCTTTGAAAACAAGGGGAGAAATTATTGGAGTCGTTGCTGTTCAGAGTTATGATAATCCCGACCTTTATGATGACAAAGACAAAAGCCTCCTTGAATTTGTTTCAGATCAGGTTGCCCTGGTAATCGAACGAAAAAAAAATGAAATTGAGTTGAAAGAAGCAAAAGAAGCCGCAGAGGATGCGGCTCGTGCAAAAGCTAATTTCCTGGCTTCTATGAGTCATGAGATTAGAACCCCAATGAATGG